>CAZXXI010000159.1:0-2540 GCA_964644815.1 uncultured Muribaculaceae bacterium | reverse complement strand
AGAACCATCTAAATAAGTATTTATCATATTAACAAAATTTATCTTAGCTTTAGAAGGAAGTGTTCCAGTATTCTCGAGTATAAACAATTTCTCTGCTGATTCGCCAAAGTTCAGTTTACCGTTGAATCCAGTATCGTTATCCGCAAATCTTAACTGCATAGTTCCTGATTGGATTACTACTTCCTGGTTTTTATTGTCGCTCGTATCTATAGAAAAGTAAGCATAAGATAAAGAACCTATGATAACTGCGATACTCGCGACAAATATAACCCCTAGTACGATATTTACCCTATTTTTTCCTCTATTTTCATTTGTCATATTTTGTCTCCTTTTGTCTACTTTTAGTTCTCAATACTACTTTTTCCCGCTATTCTACGTATAATTATTATATATCCTATTCCTCTTATTTTATATATTCAAACAATGAATACAAATTTGTATTCATGATTAAATTTATTATATTTGATAAACCCCATTTTTATTGTCGAAAAAAGAGAATTATAAATGCATTTATTATATGCTATCTAAATGCGAGCATATTTTTGAACAAATCTTTGCTATCATATCTATAGCAAGGAGATATCGCAATGAATAAAGACGTAATTTATATAAGAATCGATGAAGACTTAAAGAAAAAACTCGATATGATTGCATTAGACGAACAAAGAAGTCTAAATAATCTCGTCACGCGCATTCTATCTAAATACATCGAACAATATGAAAAAGAAAAGATAAAAGAAAAAGCTAAGCAGTAAATCATAAAGGCCATAAAGGCTTTTTTAATTACAAAAAAGCATAGCTTCTAGCTATACTTTATTAAAATAGATTCAATACATCTTTTACTGTGATGATGAGCATCAACAACATCAGTAAGGCAAATCCTATCGAATTTATCGCGTTTTCTATCTTCGGATTCATCTTTTTCTTTCTTATACCTTCGATAATCAAGAATAGCACTCTTCCCCCGTCAAAAGCTGGGAATGGTAAGATGTTTATGAAGCCCAAGTTCAAGCTCAAGTAGGCCATCAAATACAATACGGATTCTGCACTCGTCTTAGCGGCTTCTCCTACTATCGTGTATACACCCACTGGACCGGATAGAGCGCCTAACGACAATTGTCCAGTGAAAAGTGACCAAATTATCATGCACATCGAACTCAAAATAGACCACGTCTTAGAAAATGCATACTTTAAAGCGTTTACAAAGCCTCTATGCTTAGTCGCATCTTGACCGATACCGAAGACCTTTGTCTCGTTCCCCTCTTCGTCTTTGACTACTTTAGGAACGATTTTATAATTTTTTATAGAACCGTCCTTTTTTTCTATCTTAAAGTCGTATTCATCGCCTTCGTGTTTCAAATTCAAGATGAGCGTTATCTTGTCCCAAGTTTTAGCATTCTTGCCATCGATTGCTAAGACTCTATCACCCCGTTCGATGCCCGCCTCGTATACTGGATATCCCTCTGGTACCTCGCCGACAAAACTTCTGCTGTCGACTGAACCCCAGATGAGAGCCGAGATGAACAAAATCAGAATGCCAGTGATGAAGTTCATCGTCACACCGGCGATGAGTATCAAGCATCTCTCCCAAATCTTCTTATTACACATATAATCGCTCTTCTTGAGCTTGACGTCTCCCCCGTCGTCTTCGTCGACTTCACCAGCGATGGCACAGTAACCTCCTATAGGAAACGCCCTTAAACTATAAATCGTCGGGTCCCCCGTCTCTTTCTTTCTTTTAAAACTGAAAATCTTAGGCCCCATACCGAGTGCAAACTCATAGACATAAGCTCCCCTATTCTTCGCTGTCATATAATGTCCTAACTCGTGGACAAAAATCAAAATTCCTAATATTACTATTAACAAAATAAGTGCTACCATAATATACAATCCCTTCTATTATATAAGACTTTTCAAGAGCACGAATGCCATCGTGACGAATGTCAAACTGTCTATTCTATCGAGTATTCCTCCATGCCCTGGAATGAGCTTAGAGAAATCTTTTATGTTTCTATCTCTCTTAATAGCACTGAAGAACAAGTCCCCTAGTTCACATGCTACTGCTAATACGAGAATCACCGGTACAGCGATATAAAGCGCAGCTCCACCGACATAAAATTTATAAAACATCGCCGATAGGACAGTTCCCATCAAAACTCCACCGATATAGCCTTCCCAACTCTTCTTTGGACTTATCTTCGTAACTTTATGTTTGCCGATGGCCATACCAGTAAAGTAGGCAAAACTGTCCGTCAAAATCGTCACCAATATTATCAAAAAGAAATAAGGTCTATCATATATCAATATGTTCGATAGTAAGTTTAGTATTATGCCCAAAAATAGCACGAATCCCGTCAGTTCAAAAGCTTCTCTCGTCGTATACTTGCCCGTATCGAAATAGAATATCGTCGGCAAGAACAACGAAAGAAATGCAATCATCAAATAACGATAATCCAATCCCAAGTTGGCAAACACGATATCTCTACTCGAGAATACCAAGAGTATCATTACCATGAGTCCGATGATTACTACGGGCAACG
>CAZXXI010000158.1:0-2615 GCA_964644815.1 uncultured Muribaculaceae bacterium | reverse complement strand
ATTAGATAATTTGACTATAACGGGAAAAGATGACTATTTTAATAAAGTGATACGCGATTTACAACTCAATTTTCTACTCACTAAAAAGGTCAATGAGCTATCAGGTGGAGAGAAGAAAAGAGTGGCAATCGCCAGAGCTCTTTTAAAAAGGAGCAAGATTTTAATCGCCGATGAACCGACTTCTTCGATAGACATAGATACGAAAAAACTCATATATTCCGTTTTATATAATTATAGTAAGACAGCTTTAGTGGTCATGATTTCACACGGAGAAGATTATGCAGATAGATTGGCTTCATCGATAATACATTTGCAAAGTGGTCAACTATTGGAATATAGAATTGTTCGCGTTAATGGCTTTAAAAATGCTCGAAAGATATATAAGAATAGATTTAATTATAAGATTTTTGCTCGAAAGAATTTATTTCAAAATAAAAAGAAATTAGTTAGAAGCAGCGCTACTCTTATAATAATGTTTTTGCTCATCTTTGTCGCAGCTGCGATAGCTAAGATAGACATAGTGCAGATGGATATCGATACGGCTAAGTTGGAAAAAGATTATGTAGTAAGAATAACAAAGCCTTTCAATGACCCGATTGGAGAGGACGATTTAGAAAAAATAGGAGAAGATATTTTTTCTAACGAGTATAGTTATGGCAAAAGTATTTATTTGAAAGATGGGCCAGTCATGTTTCGTACTGAAAAAAATGTGGCAGATAAAATCGATAAAGTTTTTAACGTGGGACCTTATATGTTGAATTTTCATGATATTGCCAATGTGGAGATGGTCGACTACGGCAGTTACCCTAAAGAGGCATATGAGATAGTGGTCACTTCTTATATGGCGGAGTATTTTAGTGTGCGTGGAGTTAGAACGCACGATGGAACTTATTATTATCCTAAGAGCAAAGAAGCCCTCGTCGACGAACAAGTCGTTCTAGATTTAGGAGGAGTCGACGTCACTGTAACCGGCATAATCGATGTCGATTATAGTAATTTTAATAAAAAGAAAATGAATAAATATATTCACCAACTTTTGGAAAACAAGACAGAGACTAGTTATTTAAATGTATACGTACGAGAAGATTTCTTTTCCTTATTCGAAGATAAGGCAGGTAAAAGAGATTATCACAGCTATATCGTCGAAGAGAGTACTAACAGTACTTTAAATTACGAAGCATTTTCTAAACCGATAGTTATGTTGTCCGGAGAAACAGTAGATACGTTAAATGTGAACGAGGTAATTTTAGATAGAAACAGTTATAATGAGATTTGTAAAAATTCTATAGAAAGCTGTGTAGGTAATACGATAACGCTTTTTGTCAATAACGGTTTGACCGGCGAGAAGAGACAGCTAGGAGATGTCATAATAAGGGGATTTGTAGGTGATGAATTCAGTTATTTTAATAGAGAACTGTTGAGGGAGATGGAGATGGAGAAGGTTTTCATCAACAATATATTAATCTCTTTTGACGATAGTAAAGAATTTGAAGCATTCGTTCTCGATAAAAGCAAAAGTTTTAAAGATTCATATATCTTGGAGACCAACTATACCAGTCTTTACGATATGTTAAGTGGCTTTTTAGAAGAAATGATTATAATATTTGGAATAGGAGCATGCGTTTTAGCATTGCTCGGTTTGTTGGTTCTTAGCAATTATATTTTAGACAGTATAGACATTCATAAGAAGGATATTGCCGTATTAAAGTCGCTAGGCGTGCCAGATAATGAAATCATGAGAAGCTTTTTGTTGGAATCTTTAGAAGTAGTTTTGACTTCTTTTATCTATTCTTTCCTAGCTTTCTTGATAGTGAGAATTATCATCAACGTAGCAGTGACAAAAGATTTAATGTTTAAGGTAAATATTACTCCTATTAATGGAGTTGTGATAGTGGGTGCTCTAATATGCTCTATAGTTGTGGATATAATAATGACGAAGATTACACAGTTAAAACTGCGAAAACTGACACCTAAAAATTTGTTTAATAAAAATTCAGTTTAATCTGAATTTTTATGTGGATTTAGACTAATCCATGACGTTCGACATGACCTTTGTTGTAACCTCCAGTTGCTTGGCCTTTCATCATTCCGCGGTCGAAGCCCTTTTATTCAGCTTCTTCGATGTCGGCTTTTCTCTCAGTTGCGGCATGGTCGTAAGCTCTAAACAATCCTTTTTGATTTATGAAGTATTCCATATCGTCTATAAACTCTTCGTACATCTTTTCTCCATTTGCCAAATCCTTTAGCATTTTTTTGTTAGAGCATAACACCATTATCAATTATTCCTTTTTTTGTTTAACTCAATATATTTTCTAAGTCTTTTTTTAACAAGCCGGTTATTTCTGCGATTTCTTTAATGCTGAATTTTTTTTCATAGAGTTTTCTTGCAATTTCTGTGCGTCCTTCAATGCTTCCATCAGCAAAACCTTTTGCATGGCCTTCTTCTAGTCCCTCGGCACGTCCTTCAGCACGTCCTTCTTCGCGGCCCTCTTCGTGTCCCATATCTAATCCCATATGATAAGCATTTGCTTCTCTAAAACTTTGCTTGTCATATAATAAGAACTCTAATATATTCGGATTCAATATTTCAAAATCGTTCTCCACTTTCGTCATCA
>CAZXXI010000157.1:0-2628 GCA_964644815.1 uncultured Muribaculaceae bacterium | reverse complement strand
TATTCTCTACATTGGTATTTGGTACTACATCTTTTAATTCTTCCCACATATCGTCCGTTACGAACAAGACTTTTGCATCTGTATCGTTTATTATCTCTTTTATGTAGTCCTTATCGAATACATTGCCAAAGATATTTATCTTCGCTCCTATTATGCTCGCCGCCAAAATCGTATAGATAGTCTCCGGACAATTGGCAAGACACATAGGTATTTCCATGCCCTTTTGGATGCCCATTGCTTTCATAGACGCAGCATAATGGATGGCTTTATCGAACATCTCTTTATAAGTAATCGTTCTTCCCCTATAAAAGATTGCAGGTTTATCCATATTATCTTTATTTACGCGCATTAAAAACTCGGTTACACCGCAGTCGTATTTTTCATATAATTCTCTCAAAAAATCTGCTTTAAGAGCAGTTCTGTTTTTCATTATACTCCCTCTCTTCATCCGTTCTATTCTACCACATTAAAACTTAATTGCAAGCTTTTTTCATAAAGAAAAGAGCACCTATTCGGCACTCTCTTCGTTTGTATCTTGTGAATCACCTAATATCAGTTCTGTCTGTTCTTCGACTGGTTCTGCAGTTTCTACGTTATTCACGTCGTCATCCATGAACTTTTCTTCTAATACTTCGCTAGGGTCATCGCTCAAGAATTCTTTCTCGAGTTCGATTTGCACGTCTGAGTATTCTCTAGCTCCAGTACCAGCTGGTATCAACTTACCGATGATGACGTTTTCTTTAAGACCTTGCAAGTAATCGACTTTACCTTTGATGGATGCATCTGTAAGTACTCTCGTCGTCTCTTGGAATGAAGCTGCTGATAGGAATGAATCCGTCTCAAGCGAGCTCTTAGTGATACCTAAAAGTATTGGTACACCCTTAGCAGGAACTTTACCCGCTAAGATGACTGGCTTATTTCTTTCCGTAAATTCGCGTAGAGAAAGTGTAAGTCCAGTAACCATGTCGGAATCGTTACTCTCTACTATGCGCATCTTATTTATCATGCGGCTTGCGATGATTTCGATGTGCTTATCCGATACGTCGACACCTTGCGATTTATAAACCTTTTGTACTTCTTCCAAGATATATTCTTGAGTAGTGATTGGGTCTGTAACCGCAAGCAACTCTTTAGGGCTTATAGCTCCTTCTGTGAGTCTATCTCCTGCGTTGACAGTATCACCGAGTTCTACGCATACTTTCGCAGCATAACTAGTGATATGTTCTTTTGCAGTAATGTCGTTTTCGACGACGATTTTATATTTGCCATTTGTAGGTTCGATTATCGTAACTTTACCAGTAATCTCAGAAATCGTAGCCTTTCCTTTCGGAATTCGTGCTTCGAACAATTCTTCGACACGTGGAAGACCTTGAGTGATATCTCCAGCACCTGCTACACCACCTTCGTGGAATGTACGCATGGTAAGCTGAGTACCCGGTTCACCGATAGACTGTGCAGCCATGATACCGACTGCTTCACCCTTTTCAACTGTGATACCAGTTGCAAGGTTTCTACCATAACACTTACGGCAAATTCCGTTAGCACATTTACATGTGAGTACGCTTCTGATTTCGACTGTCTTGACGCCAGCCTTGATAATCTTCTTAGCAAGACTCTCTGTAATCTCGACGCCCTTGTCCACAATCATCTCTTTAGTCTCAGGATTGATGACTTTCTTAGCTGTATAGCGTCCGACTATGCGCGCTTCTAATGGTTCTATTACTGAACCGGATTTGGCATCGACTATGTCGGATACTTTTAGTCCGACGAGCGTTCCACAGTCGTCCTCTTTGATTATGATATCCTGTACGACATCGACGAGACGTCTTGTCAAATATCCAGAGTTAGCTGTCTTTAACGCTGTATCGGCATTACCTTTACGAGCACCGTGGCTCGATAGGAAGAACTCGTTAACCGATAATCCTTCGCGGAAGTTAGCGGTAATCGGAATCTCCAAAGATTCACCGTTCGGCTTAGCCATGAGTCCGCGCATTCCGGACATCTGATTGAACTGCGAGTCTGAACCACGCGCACCTGAGTTTTTCATCATGAATACTGGATTGTGCATGTCGACTTTGGCATATCCTTGCAGTTCGGCACCGACCTGTTTAGTTACATCTTGCCATACGTCGCAGACTTGTTTATGTCTTTCTTCATCCGTTATGAGTCCGCGTTTAAACTGCTTATTAATCTTATCGACCTTTTCTTGTCCAGCAGCGACGTATTCGTCCTTATGCTTAGATGTGACGATATCCGCAATGGATATGGTCAAACCGGATATAGTCGAATACTTGAATCCTAAATCCTTCAAGTTATCCAAATAGACACTAGTCTCAGTAGTCTTATATCTATCGTATACTTGAGCGATTAAGTTTTTCAGATGTTTCTTGCCAAAAGGTTCCGCTAAAGGCATCTCGCTTACTGCTTTTCTTATGTCGGTACCTGGTTCTAAGAAATATTCGCTAGGCGTGATGCCTTCGATGTTGTTCTTAGTAGGTTCGTTGACATAAGGGAATGAATCCGGCAAAATTTCGTTGAAGATGATTTTACCAGGAGTAGTAACCAAATACTTTCCTCTTTGATCTTCCGTAAACAGTTTATGTCTAAAGCTATTGACCGGTACGACGA
>CAZXXI010000156.1:0-2649 GCA_964644815.1 uncultured Muribaculaceae bacterium | reverse complement strand
ACTAATCATTCTCGTTATTTCATGCGAGACTGATTGACATATAAAAAAGACACGTATAGATCCTTGAGGTATCTTGCGTGTCTCCATGACCTTGGAGATACACATGTATGCATGTGTTCTTCCTATATAAAGTATATAATACTTGCCTTTTTTAGGCAAGCATTTTTTTATGGCTCTACACCAGAGGCGCGGTATGGATTGGTCATAGTACCGTCTCCGGTGAGTTCACTTGCATATTCGGCAGAGAGGTTGATGACGGGCGCGATGGCACCACTCGGAAGGTTGCTACCTACATAGTTCAAGCTACCATCATCATTAATCATGAACATTATAGCACCATAGATATAGCTATTGGGTGAGAGCGACCAGCCGTAATAACTCGAAGATTTGTATAAATAATAATTTTTATTAGTTGTATTATATTTTCCACTGCCGGCTGCTAATATCTCGTCTGCTGTAATTAGTCCTACTGGGTAGGTTAGTTTCCCATTTCCTTTTTCACTTTCATTTACTGTGAAGGCATCGTTATTTATTTCACACGTGAATTTTGGAATTATTGCGTCTGTTTTACCATTTGCTCCTGTTCTTATATATGCTCCGTAAGCAGTGCCATTCTTTCCATAACCTAATCCTGTATCGAGACTCCAGCCTGTTGCTGCTTGTCCTGGGGTACTTCTGTCATTACAGAATATAGCATCGACTATATCACTTCCATATCCGGTATCTACTATATTCTCTTTATACCAAGTGTCTACTGCAACTTTGGCTTCACTATTTGTCTCATTCGCTTGTGCTTGTTCTTTGGAAGTACTCTCTGCTCCTTGAGCTCCTCCGAACATGTAACCAACATACTTTGCATCGCTAGGTGTGGAATTCCAGGCTTGTCCTACTTTAGCATATCGGGCATCATTATTTGTTCCATTGGCATAAGCTTGTGTTCCATCGTAGATTATCCTGAGGCTTCCATCCCCATTAATTCTGATTATTCTCCAATACATGTCTTGATTAGATTTATTTTTTCCATATTTGATATAATTTGTTTGGCTAGCTCCTCTATAGTAGTAACTCGTACCATAGTCATCTTCTAAAGCATATATACCTTCATCAGTTGTAGCGGGTTGTGAATAATCTAAATTTCCCTTATTTACATTGGCTATTACTTTATCAAAAGGTGATTCATTACCTTCAGATATGTTAAATGTACTAGAGAACGTCGCATTCAAATCTGCTGTTTGGTCTACTCCTTCTAAGTTCTCTAGTGTTATCGTTAGTCTATAATAGTATTTAGCTCCAACAGGCAACTCAATATTTTTAGATAAATCCTTTGTTGTTGGAGTATTGCTTTGAGGAACATTCTTCTTTGCTAATACTTCTGTCCATGTCGTGCTTTCTTCTGAAGTTTTGTAATCTAGTTTATAAGTTAAAGAGCCTTTTAAATAAGTATTTACTATATCGACAAAGTTTATCTTACCCACTACTGGCAACGTTCCAGTATTTTCAAGAATGAATAATTTCTCAGCAGATTCACCGAAGTTCAAAGAACCATTAAATCCAGAATCGTTGTCGCTGAAAGTCATGCGCATAGTTCCAGATGTAATAGACAATTCTTGATTTTTAACTTCACCTGTTTCTAGACTGAAGTAAGCATAAGAAAGTGAACCTATGATAACTGCGATACTCGCGACGAAGATTACTCCTAATATAACTTTGGTTTTATTACTTTTTTTCATTTAGCTTGCCTACTTTCTCTTAAGGATTAACACCCTTTGCGCGATATGGATTGGTCATAGTTCCGTCCCCGATTAAATTTTCTGCGTATTCTTGAGATAGGTTTATGACGGGCGCTATAGCACCATTAGTATTGCTTGTAAAGGTACTGTTAAGATATCCGTTGTTAAAAACCATAGATACATAAGCATTAGCGTTGGTGTACACATAATAAGGTGATAGAGACCAGCCATAATAAACTGAAGATTTATATAAATAATAGGATTTATTTGCGGCTGAAACATATTTTCCACTTCCGGCTGCTAATATCTCGTCTGCTGTTATTAATCCTACAGGATACGTTAAATCTCCGTTTCCTTTATCATTTTCGTTTACTGTGAATGAGTCATTTTTCACACTGCAGGTAAATGTTGGAGCTATTCCGTCTGCTTTGTTTCCACCTGTTCGCGCATAAGCTCCATAGGCTGTTATGTTACCCCCATAACCTAAACCTGTATCATCTGTCCAACCTGTTACTGTTTTTCCTGGAGTACTCCTATCATTACAGAATACGACATCTACTATGTTTGTGCTATATCCTGTGTCTACTATGTTTTCTTTATACCATGTATCTACTGCTGTTTTGACTTCACTACTAGTTTCATTAGTTTGAGCTTGTTCTTTTGATGTACTTACTTCTCCCTGTGCTCCTCCAAACATATAACCAACATATTTATTATCTTTATATTGTGTATTCCATACCTGTCCTACTTTGGCATATCTAGAATCATTCGTTATTCCATTGGCATAAGCTTGTGTTCCATCATAGATTATTCTTAAACTACCGTCTCCATTTATTCTGACGATTCTCCAATACATGTCTTGGTCATCTTTGTTTTTTCCATATTTAATATAATTTGTTTGGCTTGCTCCCCTATAGTA
>CAZXXI010000155.1:0-2692 GCA_964644815.1 uncultured Muribaculaceae bacterium | reverse complement strand
AAATTTATGTCATCATATTTTATGTCCGCATCAATCGGCCTTAACCAATATTGGTCACTTAAAGATAGACCAAAAGCTTTATCTAAAAGTTCACTCGGAGCACTTATGTCCAATCTATGAAGTAATAAATCGAGTTTATCGCGCCAACTAGGAATACCTCTTCCTTTAAACCATTCACTTAAGTTAGTTCTAAATGGAGTGTCATTGATATCGTCTTTATCATAAAAACTTTTTAAAATATATGGAGCATAATCGATATTAAAAATATTATAAACTCTTGTAAAGCCTCCTATTCCAGAATCGTATTCAGCATCTAAAATTTTTCTATTTTTATTCATCAATGTACATTTCATTTTAAGACCTCCTTGATACTATTATTATATCAAAAAGAGAGTCTTCTTACAACGTTTCTATATGACATTTCTTGGCCTAAAATCGGCAATTACACTCCTAATATCTACTCATCTTTTTTAGTTTCAAAAGATATATCGTAGTTACTAGGACCGCTTATACATTTGCCGTCTAAATCGAACCGCGAACCGTGACACAAGCAATCCCATGTCTTTTCTTCCTCGTTAAATACTAACCCACACTTCATATGTGGACACTTGTTTAAGACGGTATGCTTTATGCCATCATCATCTTCGTAAGTGGCTACATCTCTTCCATCTATTTTCGTATAAGTAACTCTTTTATTATTTACATTGTTCTCGGTACTTTTGAGATAAGCTTTTACACTACATCCCATGTCGATGGGAAAGCGAATAATTTTAGAGAATCCGTTGTGCCTCAAGGAATCGAATAATTCCCCATATTTATTGACTCTCTTGGTAATCATATCGGCAACGATTTCACCCGCGAGAGTGCCGTTCGTCATTCCCCAAGTATTATAACCGGTCGCTATAAAGAAGTTCTTATCTTTAGAAGAGATGCTCCCAATATAAGGCATATAGTCGCTCGTAATGACGTCGTTATTGCTCCAAACATAGTCGAAATCTTCTCTCCTTTTTAGCTTTTGAAAGTTTTCTTTGATATCTTTTACATTGCACGAGATGAAAGAATTGAAAAGATTTATAAAATATTTATCCCCTTCTTCTTCGAAGTAGCGCATGCTCACCTTCGGCTTCTCCATGTTTATCGCACTGTAATCCTCTACTTCAGTAGTCTTTGCAGCACCCATATACGATACCTCTATATGCGACTTCAAAGGAAAGAGATAGGGAAGCAAGAAATAGGGATAATGTGCCGCTAGAACGACGTACTTCGCTTTTATTCTCTGTCCATTGACTTTAGCTATGTAGAAATCTCCTTCTCTTTCGATGGCTTCTACTTTCGAATCTTCATATATACCGTCTTTGAACTTCTGTTTCAAATAATTTATATATTTGAGCGGGTGAAAGACATAGGTATCGTCCACGCTTATCGCACTTATAGCCTCTTCGTCAAAAGGTACTCTATTAGTCAAATGCACCCTAACTCCACACGACTTCAAAAGCTCCATCAACTCTCTTAAGCTCCTCGCTTTTCTCTTCGAACTCGTGAAAATATAAGAACTTACTCTTTTTAAATCGCATTCGATTCCCTCGTCCTTGATGATTCCACTCAAAAGCCCGACGGCATGTATTTGGCTATCGATATAATCTTTAGCTCTCTCTTCCGTCCCCAAGTTAGCTATGTTCAAAATGGTGTTATCCTGCAAATACGTTATCTTCGCCGTACTTCCACTTGTCACTCCAAACCCGCATGTATTTCGCTCGACCAAAGTGACGTCTAGACCGCTGTCCCGAAGGAAATAGAGAACGGACATTCCCGTTATTCCACCTCCTATAATCAGTACATCTGTAGTTCCATCTCTATCGATGCTTCGACACTTTTTAACTTCTATATCTTTCCAAATGCTATATTTTTTCATACCAACCTCTTACCATTATATTGGAAGAAAAGTTAAAAATAATACTCTTATCTTTTTTTAAAAGTTATTTTCAAAAAGAATAGCTTTTCTTATAGCAAACTTATATAAAAAATACCAAATCATCTTCTTTGATTAGGTACTCCATACCGATAGTGGACTAAAGAGTACCTAGCAGGCAAACTAGATGTCTCTTTTGAATCCAAAATAAATGAATTGAAATAATAGAAAAGATAAAAATTTACTCTTTAAGCCACATTATATACTGTTTGTAGAAAGCACTAAACCTATTATTATACGAAAAAACAGAAAAATAAAACTTACGATACTAAATTAGTCCGTAAGTTATTTTCAACATGGGGCGATTGTTCATAGGGTTACGCACACTCAATGAATAATATTCACCTTTTATTTAGTACATGATTATTCATTTTTTTCAGAACTAAATTATGTTTCAATGCAATTTCTACATTTTGTGATCTTGTAAAATTGAGTTTAAATTTATCTGTCTCGTCATAAAAACATAACTGAGCAAGTTTATCATAAATTGATACAGGTGTAATTCCATTTGCAAGTAGAGTTAAACTATCTCTAACTTCATCAATAAGAGAATACATTCTAGAATCATTTTCTATTATTTCTTCATAAATGGCACCAAAATCAACTAAACTTAATCTTTTATAATATGGTATATCTTCAGTTAGTTCTTCTTCAAAACCAATATATTTTTTATAAACACAATTTAAAAATTCAAAGATTGCTGGAAAAACTTCTAATCCTTCT
>CAZXXI010000154.1:0-2694 GCA_964644815.1 uncultured Muribaculaceae bacterium | reverse complement strand
GTTGTTTACTCCTGATTCATATCCTTGTCCATTTGTAGTTGTTGTGTTATATTCTCCTCTTGTACTTATGATACCTGTTTGTGATACCATATATGTGTACTGCATTAAATTGTGTTGTAACATATAGTTTTGATCGCGTATTTGATTTATTATTCCTGCAGTTTCCTCGTCTTTATAATTATATGTTTGTAGATTTTCCCAAGAGTCTAATATCTCCATTAAGTCATTTCTTTGTGTTTTTTGGCTATTTTCTTCAAATTTTATTCCTCTACCATAGTTGTTTGCTCTCCATCTGTATGAGAAAACATCTTTTGCATCTGATAGTCCTTCTTTGCCTGGTTCATCACCTTTTGAGATATCATAGTAGTACATTAATTTTTTGTTGTTTCCTGTTTCTTTTACTCCACCTGTGTAATCATTTATCTGTTGATAATCTAGATAATTTATATCTGTATTTAAATCAGATATAGCACTATAATTTCCTTCTTCTTTGTTTGTGTCCACTCTATATGAATATTCTCCGGAGCTGTAGTTTTCTTTATCAGTTGTTGCATATCCATAGTTTTGTATATCATAGCTTTGCTCTACATTACTTGTTGCATATCCATAACCTTTAATTCCGTTATAACTTATATCTTGTTGTCCTATTTCTTTGTCAGTTCCAATTCCTTGATATATTGTTGATTTGTAGTCTTGACCATTATATGATCTGTCATTTAGTCCAACTGGGTCTATCATTGTTTTTCCTGTTGCTTCTGTATTGTCAATTACGTCTGGGTCATCCTTTTTTATTGGTAATACTAATGAACCATAAGATATTCCTTTTGTTCCATCTGGATTTGTAACTATTTTATATTGTAAATATTCTTGTTTGCTTTCTTCTCCTAGGCTAGCTAGTGCATCTCTTACTTCTTTTCCAACCGAGTTGTTTGTCAATACTGTTTCGTAAGTATCTCCATATATGAATCTTATAAAGTAGTCGCCTGATGGAATTGAAGCATATGCATACTTTCCATCGCCTTGGCTAAGTGATAAACCACTTACTTTACTTAAATCAACTTTTAATGCTGGAAGTGTATTGTCTGCATCAAATAGTATTCTAGCTTGTCCTGTTCCTGTTGAATATCTAGGGTCTGTTATTGTTTCTATTATACCTCTATTTGAGCCATCTTCTACACTAAAACTGTATTGTTGTAACCTTTTTGCATTATCTTGATATTCTCCAGTAAATATTCCTTGTTCATCGACTTTTCTTTGTAATTGGAATATTTGCATTGTTACACCATTTATTATTGCTTCATTGTCTTCATGGTTACCATCGCCTACTACCGCTTTGTCATTTATTGTGTTTCTGTCATCTTCATAAGCATATCCTGTGTATACCCTCGTGTCATCACCACTTGATATACGTATTCTTAGGTTTGGTGCCTCATCTGTGTCATCTTCTTGGTGGTCTTTTAATGGATAATTATTTATTTTTATGTTTCCTGATTCTGGATTTAAGTCATTGTTGTCTAAGCTTCCTGAGCAAGAGTCTATGTCTATAATTCCATAGTTTATGTTGTCACTTTGTTTTGGTGTTGAGTATGAATTTACTTCTACTATATTACGTTTTCCTACAAGGTTTTGATTTGCTTCATTTTCCTCATTAAATTGTATGTCTAGTATTGGTTTGCCTTTTATTTTTGAGTATTTTAATTTTGTTACTTCAGGATTTTTTACTCTAAATGATATATATGCAAATGTGATTTTTCCTGGTTCTAGTGCCGCTCCACCGTTTAGTCCGCTTAGGAATAATGTGTCATAGTGATATTTGTATTCTGGTCCTAAGTCTGCACCATAGCTGTTATTAGGATCTTGTTCTCCTATTAATTCTCTTTGTGCTCTTCCATCAAAGCCTGTTGTTTTTACTGTTAGGTTTCCTTCGTTGCTTCCATTCATTTGTGAACTTATATATGTGTTGATATATTGCTCTGTAACTGCTCCTGCTCCATCATCACTATATTTTTTATATGTTGTTGGTGTGTATGTGTCTCCATTAAGCACTCCATCAAATTCCATTTCTTCAGTGTCATAGTAGTCTATTAAATCATTTATTACTACTGGTACTGAGCCTTGGTTCTTGACTGCTATTCTGTATGTTATTAATATTTTTAAGTTCTTGTCTAGATCTTCTTCTTCCCTAAAGGTTTTTAAGTAGTCTGAACGACGTATTTCTAGTGGGTGAACAAATGCTGTTTCACCTGATTTTCGGTCTTCTCCATTTTCTTGGTGTAGTTTATATAATATGTCTTCTCTTCTTTTATATATGTTCCAAGTTGTTCCGTCGTTTGCTGGATCATATGCTTCATCGCTTGCTTGTGCTTCCATATTTTTTGATCTATAGTCATATGTTTCAAGCTCACCATCAACTATTACTTTTGCGTTAAATACGTCTTTTTGTATTGCTAGGTCTGCTCTTTGACGTTCGTGCATTCCATAGTTTACGTATCTACTTTGGTCTGATTGTTGTGTATATAGGTTTTTGAATGTTGCCCAGTATGTGTCTGCTAAATATGTATCATATAGTGGTGCTGATTTAACTTGTTGTTCGCTTACGTTGTTGATTACAAATTTGTCATAGTCACCTGATATTGTGTATGTTGGTGATATCGTTTTTGCTTTCATTAAACAGTCGTTTAGGAATTTCTTTAC
>CAZXXI010000153.1:0-2706 GCA_964644815.1 uncultured Muribaculaceae bacterium | reverse complement strand
ATACATGATTTTCTACTTTTTTCTATAAATTTCCGGTTTCTACTTGAAATTTAGCGATATTTACAAAAAAATAACACAGCGAACTATGCTATTTCTTTCTCTATATTTTCTCTTCCTGTAATTATCTTATCTATTTTATTTTTCTTAATCTTGATAAGTGTTGGACTCTCCAAAGATAGCTCTTCGATTTTAGTCGCACTTTTGTTGACATCTCCGACATACTTTTTGTTGATATCGAGTGACAAATTCATATAATACATCTTGCTGTCCTTCTTATCGAAATCGCTTATTAAAGAAGCATAATATACAGCCTGTAAATCGTCCGGATTGTATGCCAATACATAATATTCGTCATACGGCCTATTGAGTATATTGCCGGCATTGATGATGTCGTAGTTGATATCTTCGCTGTCAGGTATCACTTTTTGCATTTTCACTCCGTCTTTTACTAAGTACTGACTCGATACTAAATATAACAAACCAGCAACTATGGCAATCCCTATCAATATGTATAGAAACGTCTTCATCTGATTTGTTTCATCGTTTACATCTTTCATGACTGTCGAAGTGACAGGCTTAAACTTTTTTTCTTTCTTTGCCATAAAAACCACCTGATATAAGTATACCAAATTGCTCGAAAAAAAGGAAGACTATTTTCTCTCCCTCTTTAATCAAAATCTAAAGTATATGAAAGGGTTATACATACTCGATGCGAGCAAGCCTATAGATGCCACCAAAATTGCTACTAAAACCACATTTTTTAAACAATTGTAAATCCTTTTATCGCTATGCGTTTCGTCGAATTTATGCACTAAGTCTAAACTCAAGACGAATGCTACCGGCAACATGATAAGTGGCAAGATGACGTTTGGATTGATATCGATAAAATTTACGAGCGATATATTAGATTTAAAAGTAAAAATGTAATAGAGATCGCGCAGTCTATTGACTCTAAATATAACCCAACCGACATTTATTATTCCAAACGTCATTATAAAACGGATAACTTTCGGTATCTTCGGTAACATTCTTCGTAATAGCGTTCTTTCCAACAACAATAAAACTAGATAATATATTCCCCAAAGGATGAAATTGAAAGCCGCTCCGTGCCATAGCCCAGTCAAAAGCCACACGACAGTCATATTGAAAAGCCAATGCCACTTTTTAACCCTGTTCCCTCCTAAAGGTATATAGACGTACTCCCTAAAAAACGAAGTCAAACTGATGTGCCAACGTTTCCAAAACTCACCTATGCTCGAAGAGACGTAAGGATAGTTGAAGTTCTCTAAAAACTCGAATCCGAACATCTTCCCGAGACCGATAGCCATGTCGCTATAACCGGAAAAGTCGAAATATATTTGAAAAGTATAGGCCAAAGTCGCGACGACGATGACTAAAAGGCTATATTCCCTTAAAGCCGTACTGTCGAAAAACGCATCTGCTAAGATGGCCATCTGATTGGCGATTATCACTTTCTTGCCGAGACCTACGATGAATCTTTTGACTCCGGCAATTACTTTTTCCCACGACTCGTTTCTTTTATGCAATTGGTCTTTTATAGACGAGTAAGTGACTATAGGTCCTGCGATGAGCTGAGGGAAAAAGGATATATATAAAGCTAAATCTATCCAACTTCTTTGAACCTCAATTTTTTCTCTATACAAATCTATTATATAGGACAATATCTGAAAAGTATAAAAGCTGATTCCTATCGGTAAGACGATTTCTCTTAAGGTAAATCTTTTACCCACCAACCGGGCCAAATCGCCTAAGATGAAATTGGTATATTTGAAATATATGAGACTTCCTAAAATGGCTATTACACTGAGTATAAAGATGCCACGTCGTATCTTTTCATAATTTTTAAAATGTTCCAAAAGAAGTCCACTTACATAGCTCACACTTATCGTAATCAACATCAAAATTATATTGGCTGGTTCTCCCCAGGCATAGAATAAAAGCGAAAAGATGAGCAATATTAAATTTCTTATCTTTTCATACTTTTTAGGTATGACATAATATATCGCTAATAAAATCGGTAAAAATCCGAATAAAAAAGTTAAACTCGAGAAAAGCATTACTTATCACTTCCCATCATAAACTCTTCCGTCATGAAGTAATCGCCATGTCCTATGAAAAGTACGTTTTTAATCTCATACTTCGAAACGAACGAAGAAAAGTCGAACTTTTCATTTAAGTTTTTTTCATACCATCTGACATCGACATAATAGGTTTTATTAAAGTGGGATGCTAATAACTCCGAAATAGCATTATCGTAGGAGTCTCCTATCACTAGAGTGTTTTTTCTCTTGGGTGCATCATAGTCGAACTCGACGAGACCATAATCCCAGCCGTAGATGTCTCCATATTCAAAAGTATCACGTCCACTAGCGAGTACATCTTTATAATCGCTATAATTTGCATGTGGTTCTTTATCCATTTGTACATCGTGTTTAGCTAAATCGAAAATATAGAGACTGGTATTCTCCTTAAAGATGTTAATTCCACCTATGCTAAGTGCTTTAGAACCGACTAAGTATCCACTCAGTTCTACCTCTTCTTTTATTTCTACAGGCTCATCGATAGCGAGTAACTCTGCTACTTCTCTATATCCTCTATAAGAGCCTTTGTTGTTCCAATGATGGTCGGATTTATAGAATTCATCTTTATACTGTTCGAAGTCTTCTATTTCGAATCTAGACTTCT
>CAZXXI010000152.1:0-2762 GCA_964644815.1 uncultured Muribaculaceae bacterium | reverse complement strand
CGATTCTCCAAAGTTTAGAGAACCATTAAAACCCGAGTCGTTGTCGCTGAAGGTCATGCGCATAGTTCCTGTCGTTATCGATAATTCTTGGTTTTTAACCTCTCCCGTCTCTAAACTAAAATAAGCGTACGATAGAGAGCCTATGATGACCGCGATACTTGCGACAAAAATCACTCCCAATACTATTTTTGTGCTGTTTTTCTTTTTCATAATAACATCTTCCTATCCTCTATAATTATAGCATGGGAAGGGGGTAACTAGTCAATAGAAATCTGAAATTTTGGACGAAAAAAGACAGAAAAAGTTAGTATTTTACAGATGAAAAAAATAAGTGAGAAAAAAATGATAACTCAAATTGTAAAAGAGGTGTATAATATGACTGCAAATTATTAAAACAAATTTTATAAAAATTACGAAAAACTACAAAGATAATACGACTTAATTAACACTCTAACTTTTATTTTTTCTTTATAATTATATACTTCTTATTAAATTCTGCGAGTAGAAGATTAGGACAAGAAAAAAGAATCTCACTTTAGGTATTTATTTAAGACTCTTTTCAATTCATCTTTTTCTATCGGTTTAGCCAAATAATCGTCGAATCCTTCGCTCAAATACTTTTCTTTCATACCGACAATCGCATTTGCAGTGAGCGCTATAGTAGGCGTTTTGTATTCGGCAAAGTTCTCCTTGAGTTCTTTTAAAGTCTCTACTCCCGTTTTCTCCGGCATCATGTCGTCCAAAAGAACCAAATCATAATCGTTAGAGGCGATTATCTTCTCGATACCCTCATCTCCACTCCCTGCCGTCTCGACGACGACTTTATAAGGCTCTAACACCTTCTCGGCGACGCGCAAGTTCATCTTATTGTCGTCGATGACTAGTATTTTTTTGTTAGGGAATTCTATCTTCAACATACTCGTCACATCGAAGTCTTCTTCAGCCTTTTTAGGTGCCGCTACTATCTTCTGGTCGATGGCCACCGTGAAGTTAGTTCCGCTTCCGTATTCGCTTTGGACGACTATCTTACCGCCCATCATATCGACTAACTTCTTAGTTATAGCGAGTCCCAATCCCGAACCCTCTATCGAGATGTTCTTCTCCAAATCCAAACGCGAGAACTTGTCGAACAATTTATCGACATCTTCTCGTTTTATGCCGATTCCCGTATCCTCGACCGAGATGATTAACCTGCACACGTCGCCGGATATGACTGAACTGACGTTGAAATCGATATGCCCCTCTTGCGTATATTTGATAGAATTAGTCAAGAGATTGACGCATATCTGCTTTATCCGCGCTTCATCGCCATATAAATACTTCGGTAAAGAGCTATCGAAAGAAGTCCTAAACTCAATCTGTTTACTGCCCAACCTTGCCTTCGATAGAGCGACTAAATGCTCTAGCATGTCAGAAACTTCATACTCGACATTTACTATTTCGATTTTTCCAGCTTCAATCTTAGATATATCCAATATGCCATTTACTATTTCCAATAGATTCTTAGAGGCATCCACTATGTAATTGGCATCTTTTCTAAGTGGGCTACTGCCGAGTTCTTCAGCTAAACTGTTGGAGAAGTTGATAATCGCATTGAGAGGTGTTCTAACTTCGTGTGACATGTGTGATAAAAACTCCGTCTTGGCATTGTTGGCCTTTTCGGCCTGGTCTCTAGCCATATTTAGTTCGCTTATCAATTTGACGTCCGGATTCTCTATCGAAAAGAACATCAAAAATAACTCGAACGTCTCCATCGATGACGCGATAGTCAGAGCTGGATTCATCTTCTGAATAACCATACACACTATGCCACCCAATATAAATCCGAATATCGGTGTATACTTTTTATTGATTATCTTTTTAAAGTTTTTAAGAAGAGCATATATACACAAGAAAGTGCAAAGTGTCGAGATGATATAGACGACATTAGGCCCTGCCCCAAAAGAGTACACATAAGTTCCATCGTTATATAGTTCTATCGGCAAGATACTCACTGCGACAAGAGCTACAAACCAAAAGAGTGCTAAGACAGTACTAGTTATTTTATAATATCTTTTAAGTTTATCTTTACCCTTTTTATACGAAATCACTAATACGTACTGCGAAAATATGAATATAAAAGTTATCAAATACACCAAAAACAACTTGTTTACCGCAAAGCACATGACCCTATAATCTTTAAAATATCTTATGAAAATTATACAGAGCATCTCCAATATTAGACCTATAAAATTAGCTATTAATAGATAGCCAAAAAGACGATTTTCATAACTGTCGATATGCTGTTTTTTAAAGAAATGGATATTTAAAAACGCACAATAGACGAAACTCAAAAGTACCAAAGCAAAACTTACCATAACATACTCCTCTACTCTAAGAGTAATTCTATCATAAAAAGTGCTTTATAACAATAGGCTACTTTTTTCAAATATTATCGACCCATTTATACCTTTCTCTATAAGAAGCAATAAAGGAATAATCTTTAAGTTCATTTTGAATTCTACCGATAACAATTCCCGGTAAAACGTTCTGAGATTTAGCGAATTTATTTATTGCTTCTATATCAAAATGGCCATCGTTTATAAATTTCTCATAAGAATCGTCATTTATTAAAATATTTCTAGCAAATAAATCTGCCTTTTTCTCAGTTTCACTATCGATAAAAGAATAATCGATATATTGATTACTGAAATCATCATTTATTAAGTGCCCGATTTCATGAAATAATGTAAACCAAAATATATCAGAAAAAGATTGCCTTA
>CAZXXI010000151.1:0-2814 GCA_964644815.1 uncultured Muribaculaceae bacterium | reverse complement strand
AGTCAACCTTTTTTAAAGAATTTGACACAATTTTACTTGACTTTTCATAAAATTGTGATAGAATAGTCGTCAATTCAAGGGGGAAATATGAATAAAGAGGGGTTAAATAGCATTAATAAATTGATTGCAAAGTATGTAATCGAGATTATGATAATAATAGTTTTAGTAGTCATAAGTTATGGAAGTTTTACGAAGAGCAATCTTTCTTCTGCTATGAGCATTGCTGAAGATTCAGTAAATAACATGCGAGACATGCAGATGTCTTATAAAAAGACGAGCGAAAACGAAAGCCACATCAAAAATACCGAAAATATATTAGATGAAGGTATATTATCCATAAAAAACACCAACAAAGTAGATGTCATCACCGACATAATGCTATATGTAAAATACGACGAAATGTTGAATACGGGCTCTTACCAAATAGGAATAGATGGTAAAATCGTCGAGCTTAAAAATGCCGAGCTTATCGATGGATACTACGTCATTAAACTCGATACAAAAAACATCCAAAAATATTCATATGACGATGCCACTGTAACGGTATATGGTAACCCATATAACGCTACTAGATTGAGATATACGTTTAAAACAGTCGAAAATTTCTCTTAATGAGAAATTTTTGTATGCAATAAATTCTTCTGCACATACTATAATCAGGTGAATAATTATGAGTAAAGATGAAGAACTGTTAGAATACTTACATGAAAACGCCAACATCGGCCTAGAAGCTACTAAAACTCTTTCTAAGAAATTGGAATCGACTGACAATAAGATAAAGAGTAACGTCCAAAAAGCCGAAGAAGAGTACAAAAAGTTTATTAAAAAGTGCAAAAGTCTCATGACTGGCGAGATAAAAACCCTTAAAAAGGGCAATCTATTCTCCGTCATCATGGCTAAAATGGGAACCAACAGCGAATTCATGAAGGACAACAGCGATGCCAAACTAGCCGATACTTTAATCCAAGGCTATAACATGGGCATCCTAGATATAACTAAAAAGCTCAACAAATACAAAGGAGAACTCTCAAACGAAGTCGAAAAGTTGGCCGAATCTTATAAAAAGATGATGGAAGACGGCATTAGAGACGTCAAAGGCTTCTTATAAAATTTACATCCCGCACCATTTTTGTTATAATCGTCCTATAAGAAAGGACGATTTTATGAAAGTAACAGTAGGAATTAGCAATAGACATGTCCATTTAACTGAAAAGACATATGAATTTCTGTTTGAAAATAAGACTTTAACCAAAAAGTTCGATTTAAACCAAATAGGAGAGTTCGCTTCTACCGCTAAAGTGACTATTGTCTACGGCGGTAAGGAAATAGAAGGAGTTCGCGTCGTCGGTCCCTTCCGCGACCAAAATCAAGTAGAACTCTTGGGAAGCGACCTCGAATACTTAGAGTTAGACGCTCCCACTAGAAGAAGTGGCGATTTAAAGGATACGCCGATGGTAACGTTAAGAATAGGGAAAAAAAGCATAGAGACATCTGGAGTTATAAGAGCTGAACGCCACGTCCACGTGCCGACTTCTAGGGAGGACGAGTTAAACCTACACGAACGCGATAGAGTACGCCTAGACGCGCATAATAAGTCGTTCGAAGCCAACGTCAAAGTCTCTGACAACGGCTACTTCGAATTACACATCGACAAAGACGAAGCTCTAGAATATGGCCTTCAAAGTGGCGATGAAATAGAGCTTACGCGCTTATGATAGGTGAAGACGTGTTTAAAATAGGAAATGTCGAAATAAAAGGTCCCATCGTCCTCGCTCCGATGGCTGGCATATCTAACTCGGCTTATCGCAAAATCATTAAAGACATGGGAGCTGACTTAATCTATGCCGAAATGGTGAGCGACAAAGCCATAGTCTACGAAAATGCCAAGACTTTTGATTTATTAAAGATGACCGACTACGAACGTCCCATCACACAACAGATTTTTGGCAGCGATAAAGATTCTTTTGTCAAAGCCGCTAAAGTCATAGAAAAGACTATGCACCCCGATATCATCGATATAAATATGGGTTGTCCCGTTCCCAAAGTAGCCGTGCGCGCCCAGGCAGGAAGTGCACTCCTCAAGGACCCATCCAAAATATACGAAATCGTCAAAGCTGTCGTCGAAGCTGTCGAAGTCCCCGTGACCGTCAAAATTAGAAGTGGTTGGGACGAAGCTCACATAAACGCCGTCGAAGTCGCCAAGACATGCGAAAAAGCTGGTGCTAAAGCCATCGCTATCCACGCACGTACTCGTTCTCAAGGCTACTCCGGCAAAGCTGACTGGAGCATAATCAAACGAGTAGTCGAAGCCGTCGACATCCCCGTCATCGGCAATGGCGACGTGACAACTCCGGAGCTAGCCAAGAAGATGCTCGAAGAAACCGGCTGTCAAGCGGTCATGATAGGTAGGGGAGTTCTCGGTAACCCGTGGCTCATTCGCCAGACCAAAGAATACTTGGAAACCGGAAGAATCACCACCATACCTTCGAATAGAGAAAAGATAGAGATGATTAAAAAACACTACGAGCTCTTAGTAGAAGACAAAAGCGAAACTCTCGCTTTATTAGAGATAAGGTCACACGCCATATGGTATTTAAAGGGCATGCCGAGAAGTGCCGAAATTAAAAATAAAATATGCACATCGAAGAGTTCAGACGAAATATTTGCCATCTTAAAAGATTACTACGAGACGTGTTCTTAAACGAAAAAAGGGAAGTGATTACTCCCTTTTAAAATCCTCTAAAAACACTTCGTCTGGTGTCATATCCAAAGCTGCACTTATCCTAAAAGCCATTTTATACGAAAGCGTCCTTC
>CAZXXI010000150.1:0-2818 GCA_964644815.1 uncultured Muribaculaceae bacterium | reverse complement strand
AGAGTTCAAGATGGGCATCTCCGACTCGAAACTGACCGCCATCTGGGAAAGTGCTACCTATACTTTGACAATCGACCCCGATGGAGGAGTATACGAAGGCGATTTATCTCACAATTTATTGCAAGGCGAGACTGCTGATATATCTACACCTACCAAAGAGGGCCACACTTTCACCGGCTGGACATACGAAATGGGCAATCTCTCTGGTAACACCTTCACCATGGGAGCAGGGGATGTAACACTTACAGCGACCTGGCAAGCTAACAACTACAAATACATCGTCTACCACAGCCAAATGGACCTCGACGGCGAGAACTACACTCTAGTCGAAGCTGACACCGACGAAGGCGAAGCCGAATACGATACGACTATTACACCTGAAACAAAGAATTACATAGGATTTACTTCGCCAGATGCAAAATCACTCAAAATTCAAATAGAAGAAGATTATCCTCCGACTAAGAACAAAATCGACTATCTCTATAGTAGAAACAGATATACATTGACCGTAAACCCAAATGGAGGAACCTATGCAGGACCTACTTCCGAAGAGATGTACTATCAAGCTTCTATAGACCTACCAATTCCAACCAAAGAAGGTTATAACTTTGCCGGTTGGGAGGCATCGAGTGGAACTATGAACGACAACACTTTTGTAATGGGCTCAAAAAATGCTACTGTAGAAGCGACATATACATTAAAGACAGCAACGGTATATTTCAATGCCAACGGAGGGACGACGGATATTCAGAGCAAAATCGTCACCTATACTCAAAACTATGGAGAACTTCCAACACCGACATACAACAAGTATACAGGATACGAATTCCTAGGCTGGTTTACCGACCCAGAGAATGGAACCCAAGTAGAGAGTACTACTCAGGTAGATACCTATGCCGACCATACACTCTATGCTCATTGGAAAGCTACGAAATTCTATATACCTCAAGCGGTAACAGCAATGGCAAATAACGAAGTACCAGACGGAGTTAGAACCGAGATACAGAGTTTCGATGGAGTAAGTCTAACTCCAGAAGTCGTAGAAACGCAAACTTTAGTGACTGATTATTATTATAATTACTATAACAGTTCAAATAGTAATGATGTTTTCACATGTAAGGCTAGCACGTGTTATACTAATATGGTAGGTAAATATATAGAATACATAAATAAAAAATATGTTATTGTAGAAGCAACACCAACTTATTATCTATTTGAGTATGAGACGAACTACATATATAGAGATTTAACTTCGAAAACATATTATATTGCGTATTCTGATAATTATAAAATCAATAAAGATGACTTTTATAAATTTGAACTAGTAAATCCTAAAATATGCGAATACAGTTCCTGTTATTCTGAATTAAAAGGGAAATACTTTAAATTTGTAGAGAACGATGCTTCTGAACCAATAACTGATGTCTATTTAGAATATGCTACGGAAGCTACAATCGATTATCTAAAGCATATTAATTATAATTATAGTACTCTCGAAATGGAAGAAATTGAATTTGTAAATAACTATACTTTCAACCAAAACACTAGAAAATTTAATTTGACAGGGCTTTCCACAACTGGTACATATCATAAAGGGAACTATAATGATTTATACACAGAGGCAGTAGGTAAATATTTAGTTAGTTTTAACGGTGAACAATATGGAACTATTAATTATAATGGAATTTCTTCCGATTTGGACTATATCTATCGCATCGCCACAGCTACACCTACTGAAATAACTTTAGAAAAACTGGCTGCAACTAAAGTGGTAGAAGGAACTTATGATGAATCCAATAATGGTGTCTACAGCATGAAAGATGCCTACGGTGATAGCTATTTCTATAGAGGTTCGGTAACCGACAACTATGTCAAGTTCGCAGGACTTTATTGGAGAGCACTTAGAGTAAATGGAGACGGCAGTGTCCGCATGGTCTATGATGGAACTACAGCTCGTGCGAACGGTTCGAGACTAACCCTTCCAATTAACAGTAAATGGGCTACCGAACAAAGAGATAACAAATACTTGAGTTGGCAATATGGTCCATCGGGAACGACAGCCTCGACATCCAAAACTGACATTAGAAATGGAACTACTAATTCGTTAGTTAAAACAGCAGTCGAATCTTGGTATACGACGAATATAGCTAATAAAACGGATAGCACAGGAACTGCCTATTCGACCTTCGTCCAAGAGTCGAAATTCTGTAACGATAAGTCAACTCCTGGTTACGATGCCACGAAATATACAAACGATACAGGCCTAGGCTATGGGAAAAATCTAACTGGCTATGGAGCACTCGCAAGATACATCGATATTCCAGGAGGTTGGATATCGCGGTTAAATGTCCAACCAGTTCTCACTTGCCCAGAGACAGAAGACTATTTCACGGGAGTGGTCGGGCTCATGACGACCGATGAAGTCATCGTGGCAGGTGGTGGTTGGAAGTTCAATAACAAAGTATACTTCTTATATACAGGAGTAGACGAATGGTTGATGACACCATTTAGATATAGCACTCACGCACGCATGATGATGTTATCTTCGACAGGAGAACTTGCCGACAACGGCGTAACAACAACTGGCATCTATGCAAGACCGGTCATAAATATCAAAGCCGAATATGCCAAGAACTTCTTAGGCGATGGCACAGCTACTAATCCATATAGAATATCCGGTGAAACGCTCTAATCAATCTCACTGAAAAGTGAGGTTTTTTTCTATGAAGTAGTGCCTAAATATTGTAATTTTTAAAACCCTATATTATAATCTTACATTTATCAGTTTTGAGAAAGCAAAAAACTCCTATCCCTTTAT
>CAZXXI010000149.1:0-2821 GCA_964644815.1 uncultured Muribaculaceae bacterium | reverse complement strand
GAACTTCGAATAACTCTAGATATGTTAAAGTGGGGCAAGTGTGGAATTCGGTTATTGATGATAATAAATATTTAGGATGGATGTATGGAGGAGCCAATAGAGTAGCAAGTACATCAAAAGCAGGAGCCCAAGCCAACGAAACTAATAGCGAAGCTAAAACAGCAGTAGATACTTGGTATAAAGAGAATATAGTAGATACCGGTTATGAAAACAATGTAGTAGATGCAATATTCTGTAACGATAGAAGTACTCCGGGAAAAGCTGTGACAGGATATGATTCCGATACAGGTTTGGGTTATGGTTTTAAAGCAACTGGATACGGAGCATATGCACGAACAGGTGTAAGTAAAACAGAAGGTGTAGAGCCAAAATTTACATGTGATGTAAAGAACGATGCATTTACTGTGAATGAGAGCGAAAAGGGTAATGGTGCATTGACATACCCTGTTGGATTAATAACTGCGGATGAAATATTGGCTGCAGGAAGCGGAAAATTTAATACAACAAACCAATCTTATTATTTATATAAATCCTCTATTTATCACGGCTGGTCACTTTCACCTTATTACTTCTATGGTCAAGCTTATATATTTGTATACGGTCCAGAGGGAAGATTAGTCAGCACGTTTAGCAATAAGACGAGCTTGGCTATTGCACCTGTCATAAATCTCTCATCTGAATATGCAGAAAATCTAATTGGAGACGGTACTATGTCAAATCCATATCGTGCAAAAGGTGTTAATTCATAATAGAAAGTAGGCAAGCTAAATGAATAAAAACAACAAAACTAAAATGGTTCTAGGCGTAATCTTTGTTGCAAGCATCGCAGTTATCATAGGCTCATTGTCTTACGCTTACTTCTCTATAGATACGAGCGATAATAAGAATCAGGAAGTAGTGCTTCAGACTGGAACTATGCAGTTAAGGTTCGCGGATAACGATACTGGATTCAACGGTAAACTAAACTTCGGTGAATCAGCAGAGAAACTGTTCATACTCGAGAATACTGGAACACTTCCTTCTAAGGCTAAAATTAACTTTACCAATATGATAAATACATACCAGAAAGGTTCACTTACTTATAAATTAGAATATAAGACTACAGAAGAAGGTACAACTTGGACTGAAGTATTAGCTAAGAAAAATGTACCTCAAAGTGCTACTGCTACTAAAGAGCAGTTAGCAAATAACTTAGAAGTACCAGTAGGACAAACATATTATTATAGACTCACAGTAACTTTAGAGAACTTAGATGGAGTAGACCAGACACAGGATATAAATGCTGTATTTAGTACGGAATTCAATTTAGAAGAAGCGAGTGAATCGCCATTCGAGAAAGTGATAGCTAATGTCAATTCTGGTAATCCAAATTTTGCCGAACCGGCTACAGCCGATGAAGGAATATATACTTTAGAAGATGACTATGGTACGAGTTATTACTACAGGGGAGCAAGTCAAACAAACTATATTAAATATGGTAAAAATAAAGAAGGTCAAGACATGTATTGGAGAATCGTCAGAATAAATGGAGATGGTTCACTGCGTATCATCTACGATGGAACACAAGCCTATGCGAATGGAGTAGCAAATGATGCACGATATGCTAAAGTAGGACAAGTATGGAATGCAATATTTACTGATGCTAAATATGTAGGTTATATGTTTGGTGGAGCACAAGGAGTTGCAAGCACCTCAAAAGAGCAAGCACAGACAAACGAAACAAATAGCGACGTCAAGACAGCAGTAGACATGTGGTATAAAGAAAATATAGTAGATACTGGATATGGAACAAATGTAGTAGATTCTATATTCTGTAATGACAGAAGCACTCCAGGAAAGGATGTAACAGGCTTGTCTTTTGACACAGGATTGGGATATGGAGGAAATCGTACGGCATATGGTGCATATGTTCGGACAGGGGAAAGTAAATCAGACAGAGTTGTACCAAAATTTACATGTGATGTAAAAAACGATGCTTTTACCGTGAACGAAAATGACATAGGAAATGGAGATTTAACTTATCCAGTGGGTCTAATAACAGCAGATGAAATATTAGCTGCTGGGAGCGGAAAATCTTATACAACGAATAAATCATATTATTTATATAAATCCAACTATTATCTTGGCTGGTCGTTCTCACCTGATGTCTTTGATGATCATGCTCTTGTGATTATAATCGGTACTAACGGTAACTTCATTTCTAATAGTAGCTATACGAGTGGTGCCATAGCCCCTGTCATAAATCTTTCCAAAGATTACGCAGGTGAATTGATTGGAGATGGAACTATGTCTAATCCTTATCGTGAACGTGGTGTTAATCCTTAAGAGAAAGTAGGCAAGCTAAATGAAAAACAATAATAAAACTAAAGTTGTATTAGGTGTTATCTTTGTCGCGAGTATCGCGGTAATAATAGGCTCATTATCTTATGCTTATTTCAGTCCAGAGACAGGCGAAGTCAAGAACCAAGAATTATCCATCACTTCTGGGACTATGCGCATGACTTTCAGCGACAACGATTCTGGATTTAATGGAAGCTTAAACTTTGGAGAATCGGCAGAGAAATTATTTACTATTGAAAATACAGGAACCCTACCTGTATTAGGTAAAATAAATTTTGTCGATATGATAAATACTTATTTAGAGAGTTCGCTTACTTATAAACTAGACTATAAAACCTCTGAAGAAGCTACTGCTTGGACAGAAGTACTGACTAAAAAGAATATACCTCAAAGCAGCACACCGATAACAAAAACTTTATCTAAGAATATAGAGCTCCCTGTGGGCGCAAAATACTATTATAGACTTACTGTAACCTTAGAA
>CAZXXI010000148.1:0-2879 GCA_964644815.1 uncultured Muribaculaceae bacterium | reverse complement strand
TTGACATTTAATGAAATCATCTCAGTGATATATTTTTCAAATGTGTTATCATTTATTTTTACTGTGTAAGAAAGATTTAAAACATCCAGTTCAGTCACTTCGACTTTTCGGCCTTTATAATCTACCTGTTCTCCTATTTTAGGTAATTTACTGCGGTTTTCTTCGTAGAGTTCATCTTCGAAAGTAAAGCAGCAAAGTAGACGACCACAAGTACCGTTTATTTTAGTAGGATTTAGTGCAATATTTTGATTTTTTACCATGTTTATATTGACAGAGCTTATATTCTTTAATGCTTTATGACAACAAAGTTCGCGACCACATAGACCTATTCCTCCGATAGATTTTGCTTTGTCTCTCACTCCAACTTGATGCAGTTCGATTCTGGTGTGATATTTAGCAGCGAGTTCTTTTACAAGCCCTCTAAAGTCTACTCTTTCGTCGGATACGAAGTTGAATAGTAAAATTTTTCTGTCGAATGTGTACGATGCATCGATGAGATTCATATTCAAGTCTAGTTTTTTTATGAGTTCGCGCGTCTCTTTTAGAGCTTTTGTTGAATCTTTAATATTTTTTAGATACTGTTCATAATCTGCTTCAGTAGCAAGGCGCATGATGCTCTTTAGGTTTTTAACGTTCTCAGCCGGTTCAATAAAATCGACTTCTCCTAACTGAACTCCTCTTTCGGTTTCGACGATGACCTTATCAGTTTTTTTATATCGAGTTTCTGATTGGAAATTATAAGTTTTTCCTGTTGTGGTAAATTTTAATCCTACTAAATACATATCATTTCACACCCTTTAAATCGAGAAATATCTTTTCCAACATTAAATCGCTGTTAACGTTGGTGGTCAGTTTATTTAATACGCCGTTCATGTACTGCGCTTTTTTAATTATACACGGCAGTGTATTTTGACGTCTTATAAACTCGACAACGTTTTGATTGAGATGGTCGCCTCTTTTAATGTAACATGCTGTATTATAATAGTCTTTAATTAAATTTTCAATAATTTTAGAGTTTTCTTTAATTTCTTTTTCAGATGATTTTATTTTATAAAAGGCTATATGATTATTATTTTCAATGGCAGTTATTAAATTTGTTACTATTGTATCTAAACTGTTTTCAATCTCATTTTGGGTTTCATTTTGGTCATACATCATTGATATGATTTCGCAACGGCTCTTTATAGTTGGAAGCAACAAATCGCGGTTAGCACTTATCATAAATCCGATGACATTTTTATTAGGTTCTTCTATCGTTTTCAGAAGTTTATTAGATGCTTCTTCGTTCATCTTTTCAGCAGGGACAATCATATAAAATATATATTCTCCCAGGATTGGTTTCGTTTTGATGCGGCTTTGTAGTTCCTTGATTTGATCTATTTTTATAGAGTCTTCTTCGGGACTTATTACGATAAGTTCTAAGTAATTTTCGCTGTCAATTTGATGTTTGATTACATCATCAGCTTTTAATATGCCCTTTATGACTCCTTTAATGTCTTTTATGCACATTTCAATGTTATTCGTTTCAACTAAAAAAACATGGGAATTGTTATTCTCATCAAATTCGTTAGCTATTTTTTTTACTGCATCCTTAGCTTTCATGTTTACCTCTTCTATATAATTAAAAAACCTACCAAGACGAATAATCCAGGAAATCCTAGAGTAGCAACTGCCGCTATAGTATAGATATTTATTGGAATGAACAGTTTCATGCTTTCCATTATTATATTAAATCCGTATAGTATAGCAAAGGCGAATATTATTTTTTTGATTACTTTATATATTTTTTTCATAGTTATCGATAAATACTATGAACTATATTCATATATTATGCTACTTCTTTTCTATCATAAAGTGCTCGTTCGAGAGTCAAAATATCTAGATAGTCGATTTCTGCTCCCATCGGTATACCATAAGACAAACGCGTTATTTTAATATTGTGGTTACTCAATATTTTTTTTAAGTATAGAGTCGTCGTATCCCCTTCTATCGTCGGACGAAGCGCGATTATCACTTCCGCATTTTCTAGTTTACTACACCTCGCGATAAGCTTCGAAATGTTTAAATCATCCGGGTTTATTCCATCGATAGGAGATATGAGTCCACCCAAAACATGGTATACTCCAGAAAATTTTCCTGTTTTTTCGAACATAAAGATACTCTTATAATCTTCGACAACACATATCAATTTTTGGTTTCTTGCAGAATCTTCGCATATCTTGCATCTTTTTTGGTCAGTGAGGTGTCCACATACCTCGCATGTCGTCAACGTAGTATCTATCTTATCGATGGATGAAGCAAAATCTTTTAGGTCGTCTTTATCTAGTTTAATTAGTGCTAGCGCATATCTTTCCGCCGTTCTTTCGCCGATGCCTGGTAATTTTTTAAAATATTCTATTAGCGTCTCTAGCAGTTCTGGATAGATGTTCATTACATTAATCCACCAAGCATGCTACTGTATTGCCCGAGTTCTTTTTCGATTTCCTTTTCGATTTTTTTCATAACATCGTTCATTGCAATCGTAATCATATCGGCGAGCACATCTTTATCTTCGTTTAAGTCACCTGTATACGTTATTTCTATTTTTTGGATAGTTTTGTTTCCTAGCATGGTAATTTTTACCCACTCAGATTCTCCTATAAAACTTTTTGCATAAATCATTTCTTGTTTTTTTGTTATTTCTCTTTGCATTTTTTGGGCTTGCGCCATTATATTTTGCATATTCATAATATCTTTCCTCCTATGATATTTCGACTACTTCTTCTGTAAAAAGCGAGTTCATTTCTTTTTTCAATTCAGAACCTTTTTCTTTTTTTGGCTCTTCGATATATTCGTATTTTTTCTTCGTTTTTATGTTGTTTTTGTATTTTTCTTTTTCA
>CAZXXI010000147.1:0-2914 GCA_964644815.1 uncultured Muribaculaceae bacterium | reverse complement strand
GTTATACCTACTCAATATTTCTTTTTCCGTTCTAGTCGAGGCATCACCCATAAAAAGGAATTTAAAGCCGTTGAAATTTGCATAAATGACATTTGAATTGTCGTTCTCATCATCATACATCTTTGTATTTAGAAAATGTAACACTATATCACCTATTTTTAACTCTTCGATACAAGAATTATATTCGATATTCTTTTTATCTAAGAATTTAATCAGCTCACTCTCTAAATCGTTAAATGAACCACAGTTGAATACAACCTTCTCTACTCTCATGTTTTCCACTAAGTTAATAGCCTCGCCCATGTGGTCATAGTCGCCATGCGTCAATATCAATGTGTTTAGTTTATCTATCCCTAAAGAATGGAGATAAGTAATCGTATTATCGGTCACTTTATAATTGCTTCCACTCTTTCCATAGCTAACGACTCCTCCGGTGTCTATCATGACGACGTTTTTACCATCTCTTATGATTAGAGAATCGCCCTGCCCGACATCCAAAAAATCTACATAAGTATTCATATCCAATTTAACTGCTACTTTCATAGAGAAGACTAAAATTACTAATGCAATGCTCGTCATATAAAATCTTTTTTTAAACATCAAGAGTAGGATAGCATAATATACCACAATAAAGATAATCGAAGGCTTAGGTATTGTGAAGGTGAACAAATCTATTCCAACAACGACTGAAGTTATATACTCCAAAATGTTTATCGCCAAATGTGCTACTGGCTCGAACCAGCCGACTAGAAATGTCAAAAGACAAAGTGGGTATACCAAAGTCGAGACGAATGGTACATAAAATATATTCACGATAATAGACGATATGTTCATATTGTAAAAATTATATATGGTCAAAGGAAGACTATAAAGGAATGCACATAGACTGGTACCTATTATGGGATGTTTTTTTATGACATCGCTCGAATATACTAGACCGAAAGTAGTTATGAACGAATACAAGAAGCCGATATCGTATACGATTCTATAATTATTAAGAACCAGAGTACAACCGGCCAAAACTAGTATATATACATTTTTCACTCCTAACTTTAAAACCTTATTCATGGTCAAAAAGGTAAAAAATAGCCCCGCCCTTAGGACACTTGCCGAAAATCCTGTCAAAAAGGCATAAATCCAAATGCAAAAAACAGCACCGACGTACGCCCTATTCTCTTTCAGTTTGAGCTTTTTAAAAAGTGCTATGACTACACCTGAGAACAATCCGATGTGCATTCCCGAAATGGCGAAGAGATGAGTTACGCCTATTTTCTTATAGTCTTCCATCACTTCTTCGTCGATTAAGGACTTGTCACCTATAATCATCGTATTCATATAGTCTTTTATGTCGAAGGTCATTATTCTATCGATGACGAAATTCTTAAACCGGTAAAGCACATTGGGCTTATACTCTATTAACTCTATATTTTCTACATTACAAGTATAAAACATGCCTTTATCGTATAGATACTTTTTATAATTAAACGTATTGGGAACAGTATTGTTTTTAGGCTCCTTTAAACTGCCTTTAACTCTAACGATACTTCCCAGTTTAAACTTTAGTCTAAATTCTTCCCAATCGAAAGATTCGTCCACGTAATAATTGCAGATTACATCTTCTTCCATATCCAAAACTATTTTTACTCTCCCCGTTTTATATTCGGTTTTTTCTAACTTTCCGACAAACTCATCTCGCGACTCGTCATAGATAGATTTTCTCGGCAGTGAAGAAAGGACTATCGCATATAAACTAGTAAAGATGACTAAAAATATATAGAAGTATTTACTTGTCAGTATTCTCTTTATTACTTCCATTTTTCTTTTTCAATCTCGAATTAAAAGTTACGAACTCCGCCTCCATGATTCTCAAATTGTCGCTAGAGAAGGGTTCTCCGTATTCTCTTTCCATCGACTCTCCCAAATTTTCGACGAAAGTCTCATACTTCTCATCTCCAAATTTTACATAATAAGTATGTAAGAATTTACCTATCTCCATCCTGGTCTCTTTAATCGCATTCTTTCTTGCCCTATTGCTTCTCTTATTCATATCTCTTGTCCTCTTTTCTATATCGCGATTCTATCTTTTATTTTTTCGTATAGAGCATCTCCTATACCGCTCACCTTTTTTATATCTTCTATTGTTATAAAGTTTCCGTTAGTCTCCCTATACTCTATGATGGCTTTAGCCTTCGACTCGCCTATTCCAGATATAGTCTGTAACTCTTCAAGTGTTGCCGTATTTATGGAAATCTTTTTCTCGGAGTCGACTACATTATTTCCATTAGAATCGCTGTCAGTTTTATCTGGACACTCGTAGACCGTGACTGTCTCACATTCGCATTTGGGTATCTCACACACCACTTCGTTAGTGCTCTCTTTCTTCTTGAGTTCATCTTTCGAGAAGACGTAGATGACCATTTCATCTCTCAACTTTTTAGAAAGGTTTATGTTTATCGTCGTCCCTTTAGAAGTTATTCCTCCTGCCCTTATAACTGCATCGTACACCGTAGCGCCTTTATCGAACTCGTAGACGTTCGGCTTCTTTATCGCTCCCTTGACGTCGACCTTGATTTTCTCACTCTCTTTTATCTCGGCATCATTCCCTTTTTCTACATCCTTTATGGCTAAATCACAATTCTTCTCCTCACATTTAGGACACTTATAGTTATAGGTATAGATGATGCTTCCACCTATCGTTAATAGCCCCAAAAGAACTCCTATAACTCCCAAAATATTCTTTTTCAATAAATCGAATATGTACTCAAATTCAAACATACTCTCTCCTCCTTCTACTTATCATTATTCCGGACAAATTTTATTTTTCTCATCAAAAACTGCCAATTTTTATCAAAACATATAAAAAAACTCCCTTTTTGCACGAAAAAAGAAAAGTTCCAAATTGCTTTTCTTTAAA
>CAZXXI010000146.1:0-2929 GCA_964644815.1 uncultured Muribaculaceae bacterium | reverse complement strand
TAATAAACCAAAAGTAACCGAGTATGAATATCAAAAGTGTACTACTACAGTAACATATACAGAAAAAGAGGAGAAAGTCAGATTGACTATGCCTATAGTCACTTCGAAAGAAATCGTCACTTCTTATAAGCCACTTAAAAATACGAACACTGAAAAATATTCTATGATTCGTTACACTAGAGAAAAGGGTTACGAATACGAAAAGGTATCTTATAAGTGTGAAGATTCCAATTATACAGTCGATTCTAACGCAAATGCATGTGTTTACGAAACGACCAAAAAGACGAGCGTCCCAACCGAAGTTCCTGGAACTTGTGAGACGACTTGGAGTGCTGCAACTGTTTTACCTGGTTGGGTTAGAACTGGCAGAACTAGATAAGAGTTTCTTTGATAGAAACTTTTTTCTTGGCATAAAATATAAATATGAAAGCGACTTTTCCTAATATAAATCCTGAGCTATTTTCTATTACGGCTATGATAGTTGGCCTCATCATCGAAGACGATTACAATGCCAGTGAACTAAACGCCATCGGCAACTGGCTCATACTGGTAGGACAAGTAACTCTCACGACAGCTGCCCAACAACAACTCATCGACTCCCGCTACCAAAATAATACGGGTAGTCGCATTAGGAGCAATGCCGCCGACCACAGCGTCATGAATAAACCGTTCTTGACCAAAGAAGAATTTTATAATTATTTAGATCAAAACGAAAATCCCAATTAAAAAACGAGATACCTATCTCGCTAAACTGTTTAAATCTAATCTGAGCTTGTCAGCCACCGTTGCAATAAATTCTGAATTGGTAGGCTTCGCTCTATCGTAGTCGACACTATGGCCAAAGAGTTCCTCCATATATTCATAATCTCCTCTATTCCAACTGACTTCTATGGCATGCCTAATCGCTCTTTCCACTCTCGAAGAAGTGGTCTTATATCTCTGTGCTACCTCTGGATATAGTTCCTTCGTGATTCCACCTATTATGTATGGATTTTCATATATCATGATTATACTTTCTCTAATATACTGATAACCCTTTATATGGGATGGTATTCCTAAAGAGTGTAACATTTTGCTTATCTTCATCTCCAAGCTACAACTGAGCGATGGACTGGTTACACTTACCATCGTACTTTCGATTATATTTCCTAAATCGACGATACTATACGGTTTGAGCATTATATAGCTTATGTTGTAATTGTCTACATTGTTGAATACTATACTGTTTTTAACACTCGAAGTTAATATTATTTTAAATTTGGCGTTCAACGTTTTAAAATCTTTCAAAAGCGTCAAACCATCTCTACCTGGTAACAAGGTATCCATTATGACGAGGTCGATAGAATCCATATGAGCCTTTGCTAACTCTAAGCCCTCATTTCCATCGCTTGCGACATACATTACATCGACTACTGTAGAACTGCTAAAATACTTTTTTACATTGTCGACAAGACTCTTGTCATCGTCGATCAATAACGTGCGTATTTTATTATTCATAAGCATCTCCCTTTTTATTACTACCACGCACACTTATTATATAATGCCATCTTACAAAATACCAGAAAATATATTGACAACTATTGTCAAACAATGTAAAACCTTGTCGAATTATTCGGCAAGGTCTTTTACTGCGCTCATTATCTGATTGTCGCTCGTTAAATCCTCTGGATTGCGATTTTCTGTATCTAATTCGACTTCTATGTCTGGTGTCAGTCCTACTCCATCTATGCACTCTCCGTTTGGTACGAGCCACCGCGCGGTCGTCACTTTAATAGAAGTTCCACTCGACAAATTGGATTTTTCTTGTACTTTACCTTTTCCGAAACTCGTCGTACCGACTAATTTAGCGCCATACGAATACTTCAAAGCTCCAGCAAGTATCTCAGATGCACTAGCACTCCTCTTGTTGATGAGTATATCGATGTCATACGTTCTCTTCTCACTCGTCTCATCCTTTGTCACTTGGGTAGAATCTTTTCTTTCTAACGAATATATAGTTTTACCTTTCTCTATAAATAGCTCCGCTATTGTTTTAGCTATTTCCAAATAACCTCCCGTATTATCTCTCAAATCGATTATCAAGGAATCTATGCCTGCTTCTTCTAGTTTCTTCAAGTGTTTACTGAATTGTACATCAGCTGTATCGCTGAAGACGGTTAATTGAAGGTACCCTACTCTCTTTCCATTTTCTAAAAATGTGTGAGAATATACTGCCGGTACTAACGCAGTTCCAATGGTAACCTCTAGTTCCACTGCCTGTCCGTTTCTATCGACCGTCAATTTGGCAGTTTTGTTGGCCTTTATCTCTTTAGAGACATCTGTTGAAGACTTACCTTTAGTTTCTTTGCCGTTTACGTGAGTCAAAATATCGCCTACCTGCATGCCAGCTTTCTCGGCAGGTCCATCTTCAAAAACCTGCATTATCACTAGTTTGCCATCTTCCTCGTTTTGGCCGATGAGTACTCCTATACCTTCGATTTTTCCATTCAGCGAACTGTTCAAAGAATCGGTCGAATTTTGATCTAAGTAAGTCGTATAAGGGTCTCCCACGACTTGATACATTCCATCTATCGCGCCTTTTATCAAATCGGTAGTATTTACTTCGTCATAATAATTATCGATCAAAGTGTTATATGCCCCTATCAACTCCTGTAAACCTTTATCTTCGCCCATTAAAGAGAAGTTGACGCCACCCAAATGTTTATATATGAGTGCTGCTCCTAAAAAACACATCACTAACGAACACATGGCTACGATAATAGTGACATCTAAAAAACTGAACACTTTTTTATTTTTATTCATAGATTCACGTCCCATTCTAAATATATCACAAAGCTTCCGAAAAATCACAAAAAAAGTCGATATTTACAAAAAATCTGTATTGTAAAATAAAACCGGAATTGAGTGATGAGGATGTAAAGGGAAAAAT
>CAZXXI010000145.1:0-2943 GCA_964644815.1 uncultured Muribaculaceae bacterium | reverse complement strand
GCGAACTCCTGACCCATAAACATCAGCTTCTTGCCGGGGTGCGCCATCATGTATCCGAGGAACGTTCTCATGGAGTGGAAGCGGTATTCGCGCGGTCCGCCCATTTTATCGAGCATCGAGCACTTTCCGTAGACCACCTCGTCGTGGCTTATCGGCAAGACGTAGTTCTCCGAGAACGCGTAGTAGAACGAGAACGTCACCAGATTGTGATTATACGGTCTCCCGAGCGGATCCATGCTCATATAGCGGAGCATATCGTTCATCCAGCCCATGTTCCACTTGAAGTTGAAGCCCAAGCCTCCGATATCCGCGGGCTTTGTGACCATAGGCCACGCCGTGGATTCCTCCGCGATCATCAGAATATTCGGGTGCTCCTTGAAGACGGCGGCGTTCAGCTTTTGCAGGAACGCTATCGCCTCGAGGTTCTCCTTGCCGCCTTTGCTGTTGGGTCGCCATTCGCCGTCGCGGCGGTCGTAATCGAGGTAGAGCATGGAAGCCACAGCGTCCACGCGCAGACCGTCGATGTGATATTTTTCGATCCAGTAATTCGCGTTTGATACGAGGAACGACTGCACCTCGGGCTTGCCCCAGTCGAAGATGTGCGTGCCCCAGTTCTTATGCTCGCGCTTGAAGGAGTCGGCGTACTCGTAGCAACTCTCGCCGTCCCACTCGTAAAGCCCCGCCGCGTCCTTGGGGAAGTGCGCGGGCACCCAGTCGATGATAACGCCTATCCCCGCCTGGTGGCATCTGTCGATGAAGTACATAAAGTCATGCGGCGTGCCGAAGCGCGAGGTCGGCGCGTAGTAGCCGATCTGCTGATATCCCCACGAGCCGTCGAACGGATATTCGCCGATGGGCATAAGCTCCACATGAGTGTAGCCCATCTCGGTGAGATAGGGGATAAGCTCATCCGCCAGCCTGTGGTAGCTGAGATAGTTCTCGCCCGACTTCTTCCATGAGCCGATGTTCATCTCGTAGATATTAAGCGGGCTCTCGTATACGTTGGTATCGTTCAGCTTCTCGATATACTTCGAGTCCTTCCACTCATACCCGTCGAGGTCGTAGAACTTAGTCGCCGTATTCGGGCGCAGCTCCATATGATAACCGTAGGGATCGGCTTTCAGCTTGATGAGCCCGTCGACAGCCTCAACGCTGTACTTGTAGTTGTCGTACTGCTTGATGCCCGGAATGAACAGCTCCCATATGCCGCCGTCGCTTATCTTGTTCATATAGTTCAGCGTGCGGTCCCAATGGTTGAAATCGCCGACGATGCTTACCGATTTAGCGTGAGGCGCCCAGCATCTGAAGATCACTCCGCTCCTGCCGTCCACGGTGTCCTTGTGAGACCCGAAGAACTCATAAGCGTGAGAGTTTTCGCCCTGATGGAATAAATACAATGGTATATTGTACTTATCCGGAACAACAATAGCCATTTTTCTACCTCCTGATCAGTTTGCGGAACACATAAAATATAATATAACGAATGTTTCGGGGAATATTGAACAAACTTGTTCCGCTGCGAAAACGGTTTCCGCATTTTTTTGTTGAACTTGTACAAATTCGGACAAGGTTTGCATATTCCTTTATTGATATTGTACCATAGAAGTAAAAAATTTGCAATAGCTTTGTTGACAATTTATGATTTTTGCTATTTTTTTAACAATACTTTGTAAAAAATGCACAATAACTTTCCACGTTTTTGATAGAAAACGTTTACAGTCTCTCTCAGATGTGTATTTTTTACGATCTTGATCAGCTCACCACTAAGGCTATGACGCTTATATCATCATCACGGGCGTTTTCGCTCCCCCGTGCCGCCCTGGCGATCCTCTCGGAGAGATCCTCCGGTTCCACTCGGCGAGAAAGCTCTCTTTGCAGCCATTTTTCATCGGGAATGATGCCGTCTGTCATCATCAGGATAACATCGCCCGGGCTGACCGTGAACTTCTGAGCGGGCACCGAAAGCCTTCCGCCCGATCCCGCGGGCGGGGAAGACAGCGCCGCGCGGATAAGCTTATCCTTTGATCTTATGTAGGTCGTTGCCGCCCCCGCCTTGTATACGGCACATTCGCCGCTATTGAGGTCTACGCGGCAGATGTCCAGTGTAGCGAAGCTCTCGTCGGCGCTCTTCACCATAAGCACGGTGTTGACGGTCTCCAGCGCGACCTTCAGAGAGATCCCGCTCTTGATCAGCTTTGACAGCACCGAGCAGGCCAGCGCCGAATCCACCCGCGCCCGAGAGCCGCTTCCCATGCCGTCAGAGAGTATCACATACAATATCCCCATAGGATCTGTGAAATATTCGTAGCAGTCTCCGCAGACCCGGTTGCTGCCGCGCGGTATCTGAAACGCCCCCAGCTTTGCCGAAAGCGTGTTGCGTTCGCTTGCGGTCAAACGATAGCGTCCGCAGCTGCCCGAAAGCTCGGGAGCTTCAAGTTCGCGCCCTAGTGATCTCGAGAGCAGAGCGCCGAGATATTCCGGTTCCACACGCGGTTCGGTCGCGCCGTATGCCTCAAATCTCAGCTTGCCGCGCTTATCGTTCATAACGAAAGCCTGAGGCAGCTCCATGCCGTTTTCCGCGAGGATCGCTTCGGCGCGTTTTTCGGCGGCGCGGCTGAGGTTATGATCCCGATCGAAGATCTCCGCGCGCATATTCGCCATATCGCGCAGAATATCGCGCATTCCCGCCAATTGATCGGTGTAGATGCGTCTCAGCTCCCGAACGCGCCGCTCGTCCGCCATGACGGACAGATACCGCGAATATTCCGCTTTGACCGCCTTGATAACGCCGCTCTTGTTCACACAGATCGACGAACATTCGGGTGACATCGAAAATTCTGTCAGCTCGCCTCCCGCTCGGAGCTGCCCCGCCAGCCGCGCGAATTCCGCGCGGAACAGCTCATAATTCTTTCCCCAGCAGGACATGGAAAGCGGGCAGGACTT
>CAZXXI010000144.1:0-2959 GCA_964644815.1 uncultured Muribaculaceae bacterium | reverse complement strand
ATCTTGCGTGTCTCCCGAAACGGAGATGCACATGTGTACATGTGTTCTTCCTAACTAAATTATATAATACTTGTCCCTTTTAGGCAAGCATTTTTTATGGCTCTACACCATCAGCGCGGTACGGATTGGTCATTGTTCCATCACCGATGAGTTCACTTGCGTATTCAGCTGAGAGGTTTATGACAGGTGCAGCTGCACAATGATCATTAACCGAAGTCATATTTATATTTCCTGTTGTATTATAAATAATAAACATATAGATTAAACTCATCTGGAAGCTAGTTATAGAATAAGGAGATAAAGACCATCCGCTATAATTTGATGATTTATGTAAATAATAGGATTGATTTATTGTATTGTATTTTCCACCTGCAGTAAGTATCTCATCTGCTGTTATTAGACCGACTGGATAGGTTAAATTGCCATTACCTTTTTCACTTTCGTTGACTGTGAAAGCATCGTTCTTTACATCACATATAAACTTTGGTTCAGTGGCCGATTGAAATAAAGCAATTCTTGCTACAAATCCGAAAGCAGTGTCACTTTTCCCATATCCTAAGCCTGTATCATTGCCCATTCCCGTTGCGGATTTGCCGGGTGTACTCCTATCGTTACAGAATATCGCATCTACTACGTTACTTCCATAACCTGTATCTACTATATTCTCTTTATACCAGGCATCCACCGAAAGTTTAACTTCACTACTTGTTTCATTGGCTTGCGCTCCTTCTCTTGAGATACTTGCTTCTCCTTGCGCTCCTCCAAACATCCAACCACCATATTTAGCATCATCACTATTTGTATTCCATACCTGCTCTACTAAAGCGTATCGTGCATCGTTAGCTGTTCCATTAGCATAGCCCTGCGTTCCATCGTAAATTATGCGGAGTGTTCCGTCACCATTGATTCTGATAATTCTCCAGTACATGTCTTGACCATCTTTGTTTTTACCATATTTGATATAGTTAGTTTCTGAAGCTCCCCTGTAATAATAACTTGTCCCATAATCGTCTTCTAAGGTATATATTCCTTCGTCAGTCGTGGCTGCTACACTGAAGTCCGGAGTACCACTTTTCGCTACTGCTTTGACTTTGTCATATATCGTTTCGACACCTTCTGTTATACCAAATGTACTAGAAAACACAGCATCTAAATCTGCTGTTTGGTCTACACCGGACAAATTTTCTAGTGTTATCGTCAATCTATAGTAATACTTCGCTCCCACTGGCAGTTCTATATTCTTTGATAATGCTTTTGTAATCGATGTATCGCTTTGAGGTACATTCTTCTTTGCTAATACTTCTGTCCAAGTAGTACTCTCTTCTGAGGTTTTATAGTCTAGTTTATAAGTTAAAGATCCTTTCAAATATGTGTTTACCATGTCGACAAAATTTATCTTGCCTACTACAGGTAATGTTCCTGTATTTTCTAGTATAAACAACTTCTCAGCAGATTCTCCAAAGTTCAAAGCTCCATTGAAACCGGTGTCATTATCACTGAAAGTCATGCGCATCGTGCCTGAAGTTATAGATAACTCTTGATTCTTTACTTCGCCTGTCTCAAGGCTAAAATAGGCATAAGAAAGAGAGCCGATGATAACTGCAATGCTCGCGACAAAGATTACCCCTAATACTACTTTGGTTTTATTACTCTTTTTATCCATTTACTATTCCTCACCTTTATATGACATCCATGTCCTACTATTACGATTAAATTATATAATTTGTGCGATAAAAACACAAGCAAAAACGCAACTATTTACTGAACTTTTTAATGCCTTCGTAAATAGCCATTCATAATATACTATACAAATCTTAAAAAAAATGTCGAAGAAAAAAGCGTCTAATTTCAAACGCCTATTATTTTTCTTCTACTTCTTTTTCAGCAGTCTTCTTTGTCTTTTCTTTGTCTTTTTTAATCGAAGTCAATTTCTTATTTATTTGAGTAGTATTATCGACAAGTGTCAAGAACAATAGAATAAATTCATAACATATTCTCGCAGCTAAATTACCAAAAATCAACCAAACGAAGAATGCAGCTATGCTTACAGGAATAAAACTTACTGAGCTCAAAGTTATAAATATTGCTATTATCAAATATAAAACTTTTAAAATTACATCGATGATATACGTCTTAAAATTTAAGAAATCGTGTAGCCAAGCAACTATACCTGTGAACTCTCCATTGTTCTTCTTAGCTACAAACATTATGTATGCAACGATACCTCCAACTATAGCCAATACAAAAGATACTATAATCCAAGTTGAATCGACACTCGGTCCGCTCGTAAAAGCTTTATCGTATAAATCACTATACATCTTCCAAAAACTCCTTTCTTTTCTAGCACTAGTATATCATTTTTAATAAGAATATAAAATATTTTTTATATTAGGTAGACACAGAAAAAGAAAGCCTATAAAGACTTTCTTCCCTATTTTGAAGCTTTTAATTGAATACCAGCCATTCCGTCATAGTAACTTGCAATAGTAGAAGTGTTAAATAATACTACATTACCATAACCATTAACGCTGAATGAATAACTCTTAGAAGTATCTCTAGTTACATTTCTAGTCGCATGTTGATATGAGATATACGCTAGAGCATTAGTACTAGTATAATTTAACTGTGACATCATGGTTAATTCATATCCAGTAGCATTATCAACCAGATTCATAGATACGCCTACTCCATTTGATGCATATTTATAACCTGGCTGAGTAGAATCATAACTTATAATATCAAAAGTTCCGTCATGATAATATTGTTGCTCTGCATAAAATCCACTATGAGTAAAATTTTGTACTCTAAATGCAAAAACATCGTAAGATTTTATATTAGGTATCTTTTTCCAGCTTAAAGTTCCCACCAAAGTCGTTGTTCCATCACTCGAATTAAAAACTTGCCCTGCTAATCTTTTAGAAGCTGTCTCATAATACTGATAATCTCCTGTATAAGGAAC
>CAZXXI010000143.1:0-3007 GCA_964644815.1 uncultured Muribaculaceae bacterium | reverse complement strand
ACTTTCATCCTCTTTTTTAGTAGTACAAGTATATAGGGCCAAAAGAGGTACGGTCATATTTTTAGCATCGAAGCAATTGGACTTAACTAAGGCATCTTTTAAAGAATTGTCAGTAACTCTCTCCATCAACAGTTGACTCTCTATTTTATTTATAATGACTTTTTTATTTATAGTGTTCGTACTAATTATATCGGTCATGATATCTTTAAATACGCTTATCGCATTTTTACTAGGGCGACCACTTATCGTCATGAATTTGAGTAAAAAAGTTATCGAACTGACGTTGATATCTACGACATCTTCTTTTTTTATATTTCCTTCTTCGAATTCGATTAACGTTCTAAAGAGCAAAGGTTTAGAGTGTTGATAACGGTTTAAAATAGCAGTCAAATGATAAAACCTCAACTTTGGTGATTTAATCAATGTATAAGTATCTTTCTCATCTTTTAACTTGTTGTAATAGTCTTTTTTCTCGACTAAATCGTCTATCAATCGTTTTATCGCCTCGGCCTCGGAATCGACTTTATATAATCTTAAAAGGTTATCTTTACATAGAAGTTTGAAATTGCCCACATTTATATAGTTTATATAGAAAGAGACATATGCCCTTATATAAGTGTATAAATAGTCGTACAATTCATCTTTTGTATCTTTGATAAGACTACCCCACTTTTCCAAATAATCTTCGTAGGAGTCTTCATCTATTAATGAGAAAATATAGGTTTTTATGAGGTCGATTTCCTCGAGTCTTTTACCTTTACTGTTGATAGATTCGAACATATTAAATACTTCGCGCTTTTTACATTTGGCTTCTATTACTATGAATTGGATAAAGTTAATCAAATAGTCTGCGAAATCTAATATAGCAGAAGTACTCGTCTTACCAAAAGTCACTTCGAGCCTATCATAAATTCCTAGAAAATTGTCTATGATTCTTTGGTCAAAAACAGATTCGCATTTATACTCGGAAGCATATTTATAAGCTTCTTTAGGTTTAGTAAAACATTTATCACACAAGGCTTCGTAACACTTTTTCTCTATGCTGCTGAGCGTCACTACTCGCAGGTTTTTCTGACACTCTCTATTGACCGGTTTCCAAAGACACTCCCTTATTTTTGAAACAGTCGAATCCGATTCTTTAGCTTTTTGTTTAAGCGCTAAAGAATAGACTGCCAATAATATCAGCGAAAACGTCGTAATTCGCTGTTGTCCATCGATGATATCGTATTTTATTATATGTCCATCTTCTTTTTCGTCTTTATCATATACGATTATGTTTCCGGTATAGTAGCCCCCTTTATTATCTTCTTGAAAATAATTGGCAAGTATATCGTTCAAAAGTACATCTACTTGGTCTTTCATATCCCAAGAATAAGGTCTTTGATATACCGGTATTATATACATGCACTTAAAAAGTGTCTCGATATTCCACGAATGTGGGTCTAATAGATTGTTCATAAAACTTTTCTCCTACTTCTCTTTTTAAAAAGGCATTTTCATGTTTCCATTCGAAAACATCTTCATCATTTTTTTCATCTCTTCAAACTGCTTCAAAAGTCTATTTATCTCCTCGACACTTCTTCCACAACCTTTTGAAATTCTCTGCTTTCTAGAGTGCTTTATCTCTTCTGGATGTCTCCTCTCATATGGGGTCATCGAAAGTATAATCGCTTCGACATGCGCCATATCTTTAGGGTCTATCTGAACGTTAGCTAATCCCGCGTTTCTAGCGCCAGGTATCATCTTCAAAAGATTTTCTAGTGGTCCGAGCTTCCTAATCTGCTTCATCGTAGCTAAGAAGTCTTCTAAATCGAATTTACCTCTCTGCATCTTCTTCGCCAGATTTGCTGCATCGTCGATATCGATGTTCTCTTCTACTTTCTCAGCGATCGAGAGTATATCTCCCATATCTAGTATCCTATCGGCCATGCGTTTTGGATCGAATGAAGTGAGTCCGTCCATCTTCTCAGAGTCTCCGATGAACTTAATAGGTACATTAGTTAAATGTCTTACCGATAGGGCAACGCCACCTTTGGTATTGCCATCCATTTTGGTTAAAACTGCGCCAGTAAGAGACAATTTCTCATTAAAACCTTTGATGACATTTATCGCATCTTGCCCCATCATGGCATCGATTACTAATAATATTTCATTCAGCTTGAAATTGTCGCTTATCTCCTTGAGCTCGTCCATCAATTTTTCGTCGATTTGCAGTCTTCCTGCTGTATCGATGATTACGAAGTCGTTCTTATTTTCCTTAGCAATCTCTAGAGCATGTGTGATTATTTGAAGAGAACTATTATCCGTTCCTTCTTCATAAACGGGAATGTTTAAAGATTTTCCTAATGACTTTAACTGGTCTATAGCCGCTGGCCTATATATATCACAGGCGACTAAAAGAGGACTTTTACCACACTTCTTGCGGACATAATTAGCTATTTTACCGCTGGTAGTCGTCTTACCAGAACCCTGAAGACCCACCATCATTATCATTGCTGGATTGCCATCCGTCTTTAATTCCTCGGCATTTTCACCTAAAAGAGTAACCAATTCATCGCGCACTATCTTTATGAATAGTTCATCCGGCTTGACGCTTTTACTTACTTCCTGGCCTAAAGCTTTCTCTTTCACGTTGGCGACGAACTTTTTAGTTACTTCGAAATTGACATCCGCTTCCAATAAAGCCATTCTAATCTCGCGAACAGCATCGTCAATATTTGCTTCAGTAATTTTTCCAAGTCCCTTTATATTTTTAATCGCATTACTAATTCGGTCTCCCATGTATTCAAACATATTTATTCACCCACCTTCATTTTAGCAAAATGACTTAGTATTGTCCAGCCGATTAAAGTCGATTTTATTCTACTTTTTTAAACTTCATTTTTGAATCGTTTTTTACAAAATGCCGCCTATTTCAGTAATTTTGTTATATTTTTGTGCCATTTTGCACCCTTTCGATGAGAAAAATAAAATCTGTCCGGTATAATAATAAGTAGAGGGATATATT
>CAZXXI010000142.1:0-3023 GCA_964644815.1 uncultured Muribaculaceae bacterium | reverse complement strand
CCATATTTTCTGTCTTTTGAATATGGTATTTTAGTTTCGCAAGATGTCTAATATAATAGTAACTAAATACTTCGCCTTTACACTGTTTTTTCTTCCATCGGGTAGACTTATGACGTAGGCATCCCAATTATTATATGTATCATAGCTAAAAGTTGAAATCATTATTACTATACTTATAAACGGAAGTATAAACGTTAAATCCATGCTACCCTGAAAGCTCATGAGGCCATATACGAATAATAATACGAGTATGATTTTGAGGTTACTTTTAACTATCAACAGATCTTTTATTATCAATCCTTTCATCATTTCTCTCCTTTTATCATCAACACCATTAAATCTTCTAGTGTCAATTTATCTATCGTTTTTATTGAATATTTTTTGCTAAACTCTTTTTTATTTTCGACCAACACTTCGTATTCATATTTATTCTTCTTAAATCTCACTAAATCTTTTTTATCAATTTTATCGAATTCACTTTGCGAACACTTTACGATGCCGTACTCTTCTATGAGTTCATCCTTCGTTTTCGACAATAAAATTTCACCCTTGTTGATAAAAGTTATATAATCTGCGATGTGTTCTAAGTCTGAAGTGATATGACTGGATAGGAGAATCGAGCATTCTTCGTTTTGGATAAAATCTTGAAAGATATCTATTACTTCGCTGCGGGCAATCGGGTCGAGTCCACTAGTAGGCTCATCCAAAATCAACAACTTCGGATGATGAGCTAGAGCCGTCGCTATTTCTAGCTTTTTTCTCATCCCTTTAGATAATGTTTTAATTTGCTTATTTTTAGGAAGTGAAAACTCTTTTAAATAATTGTTAAAAAGCTCTGAATCCCACCTTTTATACGTGCCCGCCATTATCGCATCTATATCGGTCGGCTTAAGGATTTCTGGAAAAAACATGTCATCCAAAACTACCCCTATATCTTCCTTAATAGCTCTATCATCTTTTCTATTGTCGAGACCGAATACCTTAATCTCGCCACTGTAATCTTTTACGATGTCCAAAATAGCCTTTATCGTCGTCGTCTTACCTGCTCCATTTTCTCCAATGAAGCCCATAATCATTCCTCTTGGCAATTCGATATTGACGTCCCTCAACTCAAATCCCTCATACTTTTTAGATAAATGCTTAATCTCTAAAGCGTTTTCCATCATTCTTCCTCCTCAAATAATATATCCAACATCTCATCGACTGTATTTCGTTCAATACCATTTCTCTTAGCGATATCTACTGCTTGGTCCAACAAGCTCTCTATTTTATTTAACTGTTCTTCTCTAGCTACTTCTTTATTTATCTTTTCTACATAGAATCCTTTAGAGGGGATAGTTTTGACATACCCTTCTTCGACCAATTTTTCATAGGCAATTTTAGTCGTTATTACGCTACATCTCAAATCTCTCGCTAAAGCTCGTATCGAAGGCAAAAGTTCACCACGTTTCAATTCATCGGCCAATATCTTGGCTTTTATCTGTTCTTTAATCTGTTCATATATCGGCACCCCACTCGAATTGCTTATAATGATATCCATAAAGTCACCTCTTGTATATATACATTATACACAGTATATATACAGTTGTCAATGTCAAAAAAAAAGAACTCGTGTGCTATTTTACTTAAAATAGCCTAATCTGTTCATCTTCTTTTATCTCTTTTTTATAAGCCTTAATTATGTCTTTCATATCGTACAAAATACCATATTTATTGCATTCGTCTTTAAACACTTTATAAAGTCTTTTATAGTCCGGCACAGCACAGTTATATCTTTCTCCATATTGGGTGCGATACTTCCTTTTAAGTCCAGGGAAATGCTCATCTAGTTTTTCAAAATAATAATCTCTTTGGTTGTCTCTTAAAGTCATACCCATATAGGTATGGATAAATCTTGCACCACTTCTATGAGCGAGATTGACGAGTTTCTTTATGTCTTCTTCATTATCCGTAATGTACGGCAACACGGGATTCATCATGATTCCTACAAAAACGCCGTTTTCCGATAACTCTTTAATTGCAGCATATCTTTTAGAGGGTGGGGAAACATTGGGCTCGATTATTTTTGCAAGTTCATCTCTAGGAGTAGTTATCGTAAATTTAACTATGACGTTATTCTTCGCCTTTATTTTCTTTAACAAATCTATGTCTCTCAGGATTAGGTCACTTTTTGTATCGATAGAAACGCCAAACTCGTACTTCTCTATGAGCATCAAAGCTGCTCTTGTCTGTTCATATCTTTCTTCTAAGGGATTATATGTATCGGACATAGCGCCTATGCCGACGACGCCTTTGACTTTCTTCTTCGACAACTCTTGCTCTAAAATGTACAGGGCATTCTCTTTCCCACGCACTATATCGAAATTATCTATGTGATAACAACTGCTTCTGCTGTCACAATAAATACAGCCATGCGAACAGCCTCGATATAGATTGACGTTGTAATCTATTCCATACCACTCATCGCCATATTTCACTTTTGAAAGCATCGTCTTCGTTTTTACAAATTCCATTTTATTCCTTTATTAATTTTTCAAATGAATTACTATTCAATATGGTGTTAGATATAAACTCTCCCTTATAAAAGTTAGCCCAATTGTTAAATACGCAAGGCGCACTTTTGGCTTTCTCCAATGTATCTACTTTCACAAAGTCGATTTTTATATTTTTATCTTTGGCATAATCAGTTAATTCTTTAACTTCATACTCGACATAAGGGCACTCATTGCTATAGTAAATCGTAAAATCTTGACTTTCTATCTTCATATTTCTCGCCTTATCGTTAAACTTAGGAGTCGGCTCTTCATCGAAACGCAGGGCAAGTATCTCATAATCTCGAACTTCATCGACAACTTCGAATCCATAATGGAGAAAGAACTTCTTTTCACCGATAAAGGGCTTTTTCTTTTTTGAAGATAGTGTACAAATTCCACTCATACCCTTACTTTTGGCATCGGCAATTGCATATTCTAAAAGCTCCTTCGCTATGCCCTTGCCTTTAAAGCTTCCCGCAACCCAAAGAC
>CAZXXI010000141.1:0-3033 GCA_964644815.1 uncultured Muribaculaceae bacterium | reverse complement strand
ACCAATAGACCTGACGTTCTAGACCCAGCGCTTTTAAGACCGGGCCGTTTCGACAGACAGGTCACAGTCAACTATCCGGATGCCGACGAACGCGAACAGATTTTAGCGGTTCACGCTAAAAACAAAAAGTTCTCTAGCGACGTCAGCCTAGCTAACTTATCCCGTAGAACACCAGGCTTCAGTGGAGCTGACTTAGAAAACCTTCTAAACGAAGCTGCTTTACTCGCGGTACGCCGCAATAAACAGGCGATTACGATGGACGAAATCGACGAGGCAACAGACCGCGTATTGATGGGACCTGCCAAAGTTAACAGAAAGATTACTGAAAAAGAGAAAAAGCTGGTAAGTCTTCACGAAGCAGGACACGCTGTCATCGGACTTAAACTGGAGGATGCTCAAGATGTCCACAAGATTACTATCATTCCAAGAGGTATGGCCGGCGGTTATACGATGATGCTTCCAAAAGAAGAACACATCGCCATCACTACAAAAAAGGAACTTTTAGCACAGATAACCGGCCTATTGGGAGGGCGCGTTTCAGAAGAATTATTCTTCGGCGAAGTGAGTACAGGTGCTTCTGACGACTTCAGCCGCGCAACGAAGATTGCAAGAGCCATGGTTACCGAATATGGCATGAGCGATTTAGGACCAGTACAGCTCGAAACTAGACAGGGTAACGTCTTCTTAGGTCGCGACTACAACAAAGAGAAAAATTTCTCAGATCAAGTTGCCCTCGAGATAGATACCGAGGTTCGCAAAATAGTCGATGCATGTTATAAAGATGCTACTAAAATACTAAAAGAAAACAAAAAACTCGTCACTTTGATAAGCGACTTTCTCATCGAACACGAAACGATTACTAAAGAAGAAATCGATGAATTAGTAGAAACAGGAAAAGTTCAAAAATACGAAGTTGCAAAAGACGAAACTCCAAAAGACGAAAAATAATCGTCTTTTTCTATTGTAAAAATCCAGAAATAAATTTATAATATTTTTCAAAGAAATGGAGTGTACAATGAAAAAAGTAATTAAATTACAAACACAACACGCTAGTGGATTAAGCAACATCATTGGCAAAGTCGACGATACGGCCATCGTCAGCGATCAAAAAGGAACCGTCAAATTAATCGACTTATCTTGCCAAAAAGAAGTCGTTAAGGTAGAGAGATGCCAAGTAACCACAAATAGTTCTTCTCACATCATAATATTAGAATCCCAACAAGAAGAACTTAAAATAACGATATACGACACCAGAAAAAGAGAAGTCCTTTTTAAAGATGCGACAACTACATATATTTCTCCAGAAAAGGACATCTACTTCATCCGTCCCGATGACAAAAGTATTCGCATCTTCGACATCAAAGCTTATAAAGATAAAAAAGATATCTCGTCTACACCGCTCGACTATATCAACAAGATAGATGACTCCACTTTTATAGTCAGTAGAGATTCTAAAAAGGGACTTTATGTAAGAGGCAAAGGTTTAGTTGAATCAATCGAAAACGATTATATTCGCTACGAAGGGGACGATAGATTTATTTCCATTAAAGATACCCTTGAAAGACTAGTTATTAAAACCCACGCTAGTACTGGTTTTCATGAGACGATTAGATTTGACAAATTGAATAGAGATGTAGTCTACTGCCACGATGCAGACACGATTTCTATATATATTTTATACGGAACAGATTATGGAAATAAAAAATTGATACCAATAACTCAAGTTAGGGGTGACTCCGTCGAGTTTGTCGATAAGAGCAAATGGCCAACTGACTTCGGAGGAAGATACCGCTTCATAGTCAAAGACCAAATCGGTTATTGTGTTATTGAAGCATACGTCAAAAACGGCAAAGACTTCGAACCTAACCATTTAATGACCCCTGCAAACGAAAGATACGACCAACTCTTCGTTCAAGGTGAAACCATATTTTTCGAAAAATACGGACTCCATGGTTTCACAATTCCAAGAGGGCCTTACATCGCTGCTCAATACGCACGCATAGACAACCTAGCAGACAATCTATACGCATTATATAAAAGCGAAAATGACGATTTATGTGACATAATAACTACTAAGCCCCATGCGACAGTTTTAGAAAATGTAAAGATAACAGAAATACGTGCTAACGATATCATCTTCGAAAAGGATGGAGAAACGGGCATCTTGAATGCCGAAAAGCAAAGAACGCCAAAATACATTTTAGGAAACTACAAGGTTCGCCATTTAGGACATGGCTTCTACGAAGTCGAAGAAAATGGCTTAAAAGGTATATATCAAAAAGGTAAGATGCTTTTACCTATCAGCTATTTAAATGTCAGATTTCACAAGATAACTAAAGCTCTAGATTTCCGCGAGACGCCTAATCACATCTACTTCTCTCTTGAAATTACTGAAGGCGGAGTAGGAATTGCTAGGTTTACGACTCATCCAAACAAGGCGGCAACTAGAAATTTTGAAACGGCACCATTATATAAAGATGTCCATTTCTTAACGGATTATATATATGTCGAAACAGAAGAGCAAATCGAACTGTTCGATTACGACTATCTCTCTTCGATAAAACTTCCAACTGACACTATCATAAAAGAGTATCCTATGTCTAAAGATTCCAGTATCACAACATATTCTATAAATGGAGAGTTCTTTAGCTATATTCATGGCAAACTCGTTCCAACTACTATCGAACCGAAGCCTCTCTATTTAGCAAGCTACGAGACGGAATACGGAACGATTGCAATAAATTCAAATAGCGAAGAAGAATACAACAAAAAGTGCGAAACCTTAGATTCTTTGAGTGAAGATGATATAAATGAAACACTAAAATCTCATCTCCAAAATGACAAAGAACTCCAAAAAGCTTATCCAACGCTTACCTTAAAAATGAAACGTAATCTATAAAACCTCATGATGAGGTTTTATTTAGTCCAAAAATTTATAAAAAAGTTAGAGTCAAGAAGTATCGGAAAAATTAAAATCTAATATAATAAAAAGTGTAAACAAGAGTGGTGGAAAGAGAAGTTCTTTCCACTTTC
>CAZXXI010000140.1:0-3123 GCA_964644815.1 uncultured Muribaculaceae bacterium | reverse complement strand
AATAAAAGAATACTTATAATGAATATATTTTTGAATATATAAAATTCAGCAAAATTAGAATACAATAATCATACAAATAGTATCAAAAAAAGGAGCGTGTTAACCGATGAACAATTTTATTCCGATGAAAAAAGCTAACACCTGTGATAAGGTAGTCATATCGATAAGACTGGCCGAAAGTAGACTTCATAAAATAGATAAACTGTCTATTGAAAACGACATAAGCCGCAACGAATTCATCAATCAATGTATCGACTTTGCTTTGAGCAATCTGGGACCATCTGACATAAAAAATGATAAAAAAAGAAGCAAATCTAAGACTCTTAGAACCAAGATATAATGTCTTAAATTATATCTTTTTCTTTTACAGCAATCGACACATTTTTTTCTAAAGATGTATTAAAATGCATTAAAGAAATATGCGAAGGAGATATGACATGACTGCATTTAAACCCAATAAAAAAACTATCATTAATGATAAGGTAGTTATATCGCTGCGGCTGGCCAAAGAGAAACTCGATAGAATAGACAAGCTTTCGATTGAGACGGATATCAGCCGCAACGAACTTTTAAACCAATGCATAGACTTTGCTCTAAAGAATATACAACCTTCTAAAAAGTCATGCCATCGAAAAACACAGCTTTAACTGCTGTGTCTACTTCATTTGAAATCTTTCCACTTCCAGTTTCTGACTTCATCGATGTCGACTCCCGTCACACCGATAGTTTTTTCATGTTTCGCAAGCATCTCTTTACAGTATTTCTTTAAAACTGTTGCTTCTTTTGGATACTTATCGACATATTTTAGGACGTCTAGTACTAGATTGAATCTATCCAATCTGTTTTGAACTCGCATATCGAAAGGAGTTGTAATAGTCCCTTCTTCATTGTATCCGTGGACATGCATGAGCTGATTATTTCTCTTATAAGTGAGTTCATGTATCAATGAAGGATAGCCATGGAAAGCGAAGATGATGTGCTTATTCTTCGTAAAGAGCTTATCGTATTCTTTATCGGTTAGCCCATGTGGATGTACACTATTGGAACAAAGTTTCATCACATCGACGACGTTGATGAAACGTATCTTCAATTTTGGCATATATTCGTGCAATATAGAAACAGCTGCTAATGTCTCCAAAGTCGGCGTATCGCCAGCACACGCTAAGACGACATCCGGTTCCTTGCCGTTATCCGTACACGCCCACTCCCAAACGTCGACTCCTTTAGAACAGTGCAATTCCGCTTCCTTAATGGATAACCACTGTGGGCGAGGATGTTTAGAAGCTACTATCACATTTATATAATCTTTCGTATGTAAACAGTGGTCGATAGTCGACAAAAGAGTATTCGCATCGGGTGGCAAATACATTCTTACGATGTCGGCTTTCTTGGTAACAAGGTGGTTCAAAAGGCCGGGATCTTGATGCGTATAGCCGTTGTGATCTTGTTGCCAACAATGGCTCGTGAGGATGAGATTCAAAGACGAAATACTCTCTCGCCATGGTAACTCGCTACAGACTTTTAACCACTTCGCATGCTGACTTATCATCGAGTCTACGACGCGGATAAAGGCCTCGTAGCTATCGAATATTCCATGTCGACCGGTCAATATATAACCCTCCAGTAAGCCTTCACATATGTGCTCGGACAATATCGAATCGACGACAAAACCGCTTTCTTCTATAAATTCGTCGTTGTTAAGTCTAACGCCATTCCATTGTCTACTCGTCACTTCGAATAGAGGTGCCATCCTATTAGACATCGTCTCATCGGGTGCGAACAACCTGAAGTTGTGTTCATCTTTATTCATCTTTATAACATCTCGCAAGTATTCTGCCATGACTGTCATATCCTGAGCTAAAACGTTGCCATGTTTCACCTTTAATGCGTAATCATTATAATTAGGAGTCTTTAGCTCTTTTAGTAACTTTCCTCCGTTAGTATAGTCGCTTCCAAAAAGCTTCATACCTTCCTCTGGCAATATCGATGCATAAGTTTTTTTAAGTGTACCGTTTTCATCGAACAGTTCATCCGGTTCATAACTCTTTAACCATTCTTCCAAAAGGTCCAAGTTCTTATGCGTCTTTCTGTCAATAACTATAGGTACTTGATGTGCCCTAAAAGTACCTTCTATTTCCTTTTCGTCTACTATTTTAGGCCCCGTCCAACCTTTCTTGGATATGAATACTATCATGGGATAAACAGGTCTTTCGACTACTTTTGAGCTGCGGGCTTTTCTCTTGATTTCTTTTATATCCTTCATTACCTGATCCATGACCGCAGCCATCTTCTCGTGTGCACCGCGCCGGCTACTGGCTTCCACAAAATACGGTTTCCACCCACAGCCTTTAAAGAAACTTTTTAGTTCATCTCTAGGAATGCGCGAAAAGACAGTCGGGTTGGAAATCTTATAGCCGTTCAAGTGCAAAATCGGCAGGACGACTCCGTCTGTCAAAGGGTTTATGAGCTTGTTCAAATGCCAACTAGCCGCGAGAGGTCCTGTCTCTGCCTCACCATCGCCGACGATACAAGCTACGACCAAATCTTTGTTATCCAAAGCAGCTCCGAAAGAATGTGCGAGCGAATATCCGAGTTCTCCCCCTTCGTTAATCGATCCCGGTGTCTCAGGAGCAACGTGACTAGATATTCCTTTTGGAAACGAAAATTGTTTAAAGAGTTTTTGCATTCCCTTTTCATCTTCGGTTATATCGGAATATACTTTTGAATAAGTTCCTTCCAAATAACAGTTCGCCACTGCAGCATTTCCTCCATGCCCCGGCCCTACTACCAAAATCATCTTCTGTTTATGCTTTTTAATAGCCCTATTGAGATGCGTTATGATAAAGTTCTGTCCCGGTACTGTTCCCCAATGACCGACTACGTTTACTTTGACGTCATCGATGCTAAGTGGTCTTCTCAAAAGGGGGTTGTCCAAAAGATATAATTGTCCTAGAGCTAAATAGTTCGCTGCCCTGAAATAGCCATCCAACTTATAGAGTTCATTTTTCGAAAGCGTTTTCTTCTTTTCTAATAACATATTACTCCTCCTATTCTATAATTCATTATCTATTATAATGGAAATGATTAGATTATGCAATAAACTCTTAGGTCTCTTTTTTCTCT
>CAZXXI010000139.1:493-3281 GCA_964644815.1 uncultured Muribaculaceae bacterium | reverse complement strand
TACAAGTGTGTTTACTAAATTGGCAAAATAAAACTACTTTCAATTTAGTTTTGAGAGTAGTTTTCTATTGTCTCGAAAAAGTTCGAGTTTCCTATCAATCTGGTGCCTCTGATCGGACTTGAACCGGCACGATATAAATATCATTGGCTTCTGAGACCAACGCGTCTACCAATTCCGCCACAGGGACAAGACACAATAGAATTATAACATATTATACAGCCATTTACCACTATTTATTATTCAAAAAAGAGAAACAAATTGACCAAAACCAATTGACTTTTTTGCTAAAAAATGAAATACTATATACATATAAAATAGAGGAGGGCTTTTTCATGGAAGAAGATAAAAATATTGAAACTCACACCACTGAAATCGAAGAACATGAAAGCATAGAAAAACTAGAAGAAAAGATACAAGAAGAAACCGATAAAAGGCAAAGAAGAACTACATTATTAGTAACTATTATCGTAATTCTACTTTTAATCGCACTGATAGGATTTACGTTCTCATCGTTTATCGGAGGAGATTCAGCCAATATGAATATCGACCTCGATGGCGATGGTGTATGTGATTTGAACTGCGATATCGACGGTGACGGAACGTGTGATGTCAACTGCGATTTGGATGGCGATAAAAAGCCGGATATCAATATCGACTACAACCACAATTTGAAACCGACTTTTAACATCGATTTAAATGGTGATGGTAAACCCGATTTAAATCTTTTGAATCGCGACACCAACGATGACGGCGTATGTGATTTAAACTGTGATTTGGATGACGATAACCGTCCGGACATCAACATCGATATCGATGGCGATGGAATAGTCGATATCAATATCGATACCAACAACGACAAAAAACCGGATATCAACATCGATACTGACGGCGATGGTAAACCAGATTTAAATGTCGATACGACGGGAGATAGAAAACCGAATGTCAACGTCGATACCGATGGCGACGGCAAACCTGATATCAATATTGATTATGGTAAAAATTTAGAACCTACCTTTAATGTAGATACCGATGGGGACGGAAAACCCGACAAAAACTTGATAAACCAAGATACCAACAACGACGGTGTATGCGACTTGAACTGCGATACAGATAACGACAAGAGACCAGATACTAACATCGACCTCGACGGCGATGGTAAGCCTGATGTCAACATCGACTCAAACGGAGACGGCAAGCCAGATACTAACATCGATTCGGATAAAGATGGTAAACCTGAACTGAATGTCGATAAAGATGGCGACGGCAAACCTGATGTCGATATCGATACGAATGGCGACGGCAAACCTGATGTCAACATCGATTACGATAAAGATGGCAAACCTGATTTTAATATCGACACCGATGGAGACGGCAAACCTGATAAAAACTTGATAAATCAAGATACTAATAAAGATGGCGTATGCGACTTAAACTGCGATACTAACAACGACAATATACCTGATGTCAACGTCGACACCGATGGAGACGGCAAGCCTGATGTCAATATCGACACCGATGGCGATGGCAAACCAGATATTAACATCGACACTGACGGTGACGGTAAACCTGATGTCAACATCGACATCGATGGTGATGGCAATCCAGATGTCAACGTCGATTCTAATGGAGACGGTCTTCCAGATAAGAATTTAACTAACCAAGATAAAAACGGCGATGGCGTATGTGATTTGAACTGCGACACTGACGGAGATGGCAAACCGGATTTGAATATCGATAAAAATGGCGACGGCAAACCTGATGTCAACATCGACACCGACAAAGACGGAAAACCTGATGTCAATATCGACGGCAACAAAGACGGCATTCCAGACTTCAATAAAGATACTAACAACGATGGTAAACCAGATAATAATTTGATTAACCAAGATAAAAATGGCGATGGCGTATGCGACTTGAACTGCGACACGAATGGCGATAACATTCCAGATGTCAACGTCGATATCGATGGGGACGGTAAACCTGATATCAACATCGATACGAATGGAGACGGCAAACCAGATGTCAACATAGATACCGATGGTGACCATAAACCGGATTATAACATCGACACAGACGGCGATGGCAAACCTGATAAAAACCTGACAGGCCAAGACACAGACGGCGATGGCGTATGCGATTTGAACTGCGACACGAACGGGGATGGTAAACCTGATTTGAACGTCGATACCGATGGCGACGGTAAACCCGATGTCAACATAGATACGAACAAAGATGGCAAGCCAGATACCAATATCGACTACAACGGCGACAACAAACCGACTTTCAACGTCGATAAAGACGGTGACGGTAAGCCAGACACCAATAAAATCAACCAAGATAAGAACAACGACGGCGTATGCGACTTGAACTGCGACACCAACGGCGACAATAGACCTGACGTGAACATCGACACCAATGGTGATGGACTGCCAGACGTCAATATCGATACTAACGGCGACGGCAAACCTGATGTCAACGTCGACACCGATGGGGACGGTAAACCTGATTTGAATGTCGATACTGATGGCGACGGTAAACCTGACGTCAACGTCGATACTGATGGCGACGGTAAACCAGACGTGAACATCGACAAAAATGGCGACGGTAAACCTGATTTAAACGTCGATAAAGACGGCGATGGTAAACCAGATGAAAACATCGATACCGATGGCGATGGCGTATGCGATAAGAATTGTAAAAATATCTCAAGTGTTACTATTACATCTGGAGTAGCATTCAACTTAGATATCGATACGATAAAGATTATCGATGCTCAAAATATCGTACC
>CAZXXI010000139.1:0-483 GCA_964644815.1 uncultured Muribaculaceae bacterium | reverse complement strand
CAGGATGGAAGGGTACACATGCATTCAAGATAACTAACAATTCTAATACGACGATGATGTTCAACATCGATTGGAAAGGCGTATTAAATACCTTCGAAAAAGGAAATGAATTAGTCTATACATTGAAGAGAGATGGAATTGCTTTAGGCACCTACAGCGCACCAACATCTGATACAAGTCTAATCGGCAAAGTAGTAATACCTGCCAATACGACTTATACATATGAGCTAGAGTTCCACTTTGTCAACCTCGACGTAAATCAAGATTACAACAGAGGTAAGACGTTCTCAGCAGGATTTAAGATTGATGTTTACAATCCTAGTATGAGTTCATCTATGAATAAATAATTAAAAATGAAAGAGCTAAAATGAACAGAACATTAGCTCTTTTTTACTTGAAAATGAGTTTACAAACCCTCGCGATTAAGATATAATTTTATTATAATCGGAAAGAGGGTTTTTTAGATGAAAAAAAACTTAAAAC
>CAZXXI010000138.1:0-3350 GCA_964644815.1 uncultured Muribaculaceae bacterium | reverse complement strand
AAAAATAGAAAAATATGGTTTTTGTAATACAATTATAATTAGAAAAATAGCTAATGAAGATGCTGCCATATTACTTCAAAATGCTTTTCCAACATTAGAAAAATATATAGATCATGTGCATACAGTAAATGGTATTCCATTAAAGGTTTCAACTAATCTACAAAATGAAATAAAAAGTTTATTTAAAAATATGTTAGGATTAAAGAAAAGGGGAACAAATTTATTTTTTACTAATATAGATAACATAATACAACAAATATTAAAAGAAATAGAATAGCAAATTTTAGTAATTAATATTTCTATTCATCCCCGAATGGGATAAGGACAAAAATCCCGTAAAATTTAAACAATGCATTTCATTAGAGAGTGACATTTTATCTGTCGCTCTCTTTTTTCTGTGTCCCTTAAAAAAAGGCAAATATTTCTTTATTATCGCTGTATTTTATGCTATAATTTTGCTATGGTGAAATTATGAAGAAATTTATCGTTTATATTATAATGTTTTTTATGTGCTTTTCAGTCTTTGCTCCTGCCATTGAAACTGAAGCTCTAAGCTTAAGCGACAACATCTTAATCATGGAGACGACAGACTTAGAAAAACTTGAATCCAACTGTAGAGACTTTTCTCCTGCACTTAGAATAGGTGGGTATATCATCTTTTGGGTAAAGATAATATTGCCTCTCATCATCATCGTAAAGGGCTCTTTCGACCTTGCCAAAGTCGTCACTTCTGGCAAACCGGAGGAACTAAAAAAAGGCGCTACAAAGATGGGATACTCGGCGGTCGCTAGCATTATAATTTTCTTCATACCGACTATTATATATACCGTTTTTGGATTTATCGACAGTTTCAATGAAAACATGACCGAAGATTCAAAAATCTGTTCGGCATGTATATTCGACCCTTTTGGAGACCTCTGTGAAACTAGTGTAAATTCTAGTAAAAGCGGTGCCTCTAACTAGAATGAGAGGTGAAAAGAGAAATGATAAGTAATTTATTATTGACGGGAAACTTTGCTATCGACCTTGTTAAAAATATATTGTTCGCTATCGACAAAGCTATCTATGGCTTAGTAGGCACGGCTTATCGCGTATTCTACTACTTAGCTAATGCCACATTAGTCGAAAATATAAACGGAATTATGACGAGGATGTACGCCATACTGGGAATCGTCATGGTCTTCGTTCTCGCTTTTAATCTTCTAACCTATATCGTCGACCCGGATAAGATTAACGACAAGAAAACGGGAGCTTCAACCTTCGTGAAAGACGTCATATTGGCAATCATCATCATATCTATCACGCCGATGTTATTTACTAAGCTCTATGCTTTACAGAGCCAAATAATCGTCTCCGGTGTCATCGACAACCTGATTTTAGGAGGAAGTGGTAGCGCTCCTGATTACGAAGAGTACGACTCATCTAACCCGAACTATTCTTCTTTATCCGATTATTACATCCAAAATGGTGCGAACTCGATGGTCGCCTCCGTATACGTAGCCTTCCTCTATCCGAAAGATAACTTTGCCGCCCTCGAGTGTAAAGAATCGGACAATGGCGAACATGAGGACTACTGTCGAGCCTATAAGGAAGCCAGAAAGACGGGCGACATAAATGCATTTTCGGATTTAATAACTAACGACGACTACAATTTCTCGATGTTCATCACCACCGTCGCCGGTGTAGTACTATTGTTCTTCATATTTTCATTCTGTCTAAACTTAGCTAAAAGGGTAGGAAAGATGGCCATCATTCAGCTCATCGCTCCTATACCTGTAACGTTAGAACTCTTACCTAACAAAAAAGGACTGCGTCAAAACTGGTTGAAGACGCTTGTCTCCGTATATTTGGAAGTTTTCTTCTTCCTGTTAGTAATCTATATCGTAATATTCTTAATTTCACTAGTACCTGATGTAGTAAAGAACTTATTCATGACAGCTCCAGGTGCTTCTGGTCCGATTAAACTGTTGACGACGGTATTCCTAATCTTCGGACTTCTCTTCTTCGGAAAAGAGGCTCCACAGATGATATTCGATTTACTCGGTATCAAGTCTACCGGTGTCATCTCAGCTGCTGCTAAGCGTGCTGTTGCTATGGCTTCAGTTACTGCTAATACAGCCGGTTCTATGGCATCTAACATGGTTAAAAATGCTGCTAATACGGAAGGTGGAGTATTTGCTAGAGGAGCGAGTGCTCTTGCCGGTGGCTTCTCAGCTGGTGCTCGCAATGTCTGGGCAGGAAGAAACGCTCACAATTGGCGCGATGCTGCTAACAACAGAACGCGTATCAACGGTACAGTTCAACAGAATAGAAGAAACAGAACAGACTACCGCAATCAACATGGTGGCACTCTCACAGGCGCTATGGCCGGACACGTATCCGACTTTAGGGCAAATATTAGTGAAGGAGCATCTGCATTCATTCATGGAAGATATGATGAGTCAAATCAAACTATTTCGTTGTTAGATAGATTGAGTAGTGCTACGAGTGAAGCCAAACTTAAAAAGAATGAAGACGCATCTTATAGAAGTGCTAAAGAGATGTACGACCAACACAAAAACGCAAATTTCCAAGGCTTCATGAACGATTATAACGCTTGGAAAGCTACTGTAACGGATGGTAAAGACAAAGAGACAGACTTCATGGATTACTTGAGTACCCATGGTGGAACATATGCCGGCCACAGTTACAGCGACATGTTAAATTCTCACTTACAGATGAAGCAAGCAGAGAAAGAAATGATAAATCGCAACGACGAAAAACTGCGCGTTGCAGCTGCCAATGCAATGGCAATCATCAATGCAAATCCATCTCTTCAAAATTTGAAGGGGAAAGTTACTATCAATGGTGTTTCTTCCAGTATGAGCTTGTCCGATGCATTAAAGCAAGTCGTTACCGACACCGGAGAATTAAAATCTGGCATGTTTAATGCCGACTTACAAAGCGTCATCGATGCCTACAATAAGGCAATTAGTGAAGAGAAAACTAGACTCACAGCCGAAAGCGCTCAAAGAAGATACCGCGACGAAGAGAGAAGAAATCGTCGGGGTGGTGGCAGCAGCAGCGGTGGTTCTGGAAGTTAATATAAAGAAAAGAGGAATAAAGGATGAATGGCAGATATTTAATTCCGGCCAATTCAAAAAAGTCGGAGATGATACTAGGCATGTTTACGACGGTCGATTTGATACTTTTCCTATCGGGCGTCGGACTGACCGTAATCATGTTATTAGCGATACATACGAATTCATTCGTGGGCATGCTTCTAATTTTGCTTCCCGCGTTGATAAGTGCATTTTTGGTCTTCCCTGTACCCAATTATCACAACGTATTGCAATTGATAATTAACATAT
>CAZXXI010000137.1:0-3390 GCA_964644815.1 uncultured Muribaculaceae bacterium | reverse complement strand
GAGAACATAAAAAGGAGATATTATCGTTTTAAGTCCCGTATCGCGATGTTCTAAAACTTTAAAAAAGTAAAAACCGAAGATGCCTGCGAGTAGCAGTTTTACTACAAAAATAATCTCGACCATCATTTATCACCTATCACATTTTATTAACTTTACATGACATATATTATACAAAAGTTCGTAAAGTTGAAATAAATATAGCAAATTGCAATAAAAATATGGTAATATGATAGCGTGGTGAGTATGATAAATATCGATTTAAAATTTAAAGACGGCAAAAATGCCGTAAGTTTACAGGATGAAGTGCTCTTTAACGCCCTCTTATCCCAAAGGCCGGAATTTATAAAGAAGCTGATTAAGAATATGTCCCCTTTTTATAGAATAAAAGAAGACTATTTCGAAGTGATAAATCCGTTTGTCGACATCGATAAGAACGGAATGTCTCTTTATGCCGGGCTGATAGTTCGGACGAGCTTTGACAAATTTGCCGTCATCTATTTAGAAAAATCTACTTTGAATGAAAAATATATGACGACGCTGATATCGAGTTATTTGCACGACCGCGGCGAAGACGTCATGAATAGAGTCGACATCGTCAAGTTCGAAGTAACCAAGAAAAATTTTCTAAAATCTCTATAGTTTTTTAGTAATATTTTCCTAAGCAGGTGCCTATAATGTAAGTAGGAACGGGATGATTAGATGATTACAAAGAAAAATCTGTGGTTTATGACTCTATTTAGCATAATTTTAGTGATGGCAGTTTATTATGTTTCGGTACCAATGGACGATGCCGCTTTAGTCAATAAAACGGTTGACACCAACGGCGGAGGGAATACGAAAGTAGAAGAATCTAGTACGATCAATTCGCTTCGCGTATCGCGTGATGAAGCATTAGCAAAAGAAGTATCGGGTATAAAAGAAATACTTACGGATGTATCGAAGACTAGCGATGAAAAATCGGATGCATACGAAGCTTTAAAAGAGCTGAATACTACTAAAGGTAAAGAAGATGCTTTAGAACAAATCATAAAGAAGAATTTCAATTACGATTCCTTTGTCAAAATAGATGGCTCTAACGTCAAAGCGATTATCGACACCACTAGTCACTCCTACGATTTGGCCAATAAGATTATCAAGACTGTGCAAGAACAATTCGATAAAAAAGTATATGTCACCGTGAATTTCGGTACGAAGTAGCAAAAGTGCTCCTTTTCACATAGATTACTAGTGAAGAGGAGTATTATTAAAATGAAGGAAAAAATACTTACTAATAGAGAACAAGAAGTATTCGACCTATTAGTGTTAAATAAATCCACTAAGGACATAGCACAATATTTAGGAATTAGTGAAAAAACAGTAAGAAACCACATTTCTAACACTATACAGAAGTTAGGTTGCAAGGGAAGAACACAAGCAGTAATCGAACTCGTCAAGTTGGGTTTAATAAATTTTTAAAAGTCTTTTTAGACTTTTTTTAATGCTGTAAGAATAGTATTATGTAGGGTGTATATTATATGTTAAGAAAAAGTTCTATAAGAAAAATAAGTCTTGCTGCGTTTTGCCTTTTAATTTTGTTCATTCTATATCTCTTCCCGAGAAGGTCCGATAAAACCGATTCTTTGAGTCCAGATACTACTTACTCCGTTTCCAATATCAAAGATACGATATTTCTTTTGGATAAAAACGAATACGTAGCGCGCGTCAATCTCGCGATTAAGGGCGAGACGCCCGAGGAAAAAGCCCTTACTATCATCGATTATTTGACCATCGGCAGCAAGTCGGCTAATCTGATACCAAATGGATTCAAACCGATTATACCTCGCGGTACTAAAGTGTTGTCGAGTTCTATTGACGATAAGAACTTCAAAGTCGATTTCTCGAAAGAATTTTTAGAGGTGAGCGAGAAAGATGAAGTAAGATTGATAGAATCTTTAGTCTATAGCCTAACCTGTCTGGATGGCATCAAAAGCATAACGATATTGGTCGGGGGTGAGATTTTGAATAAACTGCCCCACTCTGGCGAATTTCTGAACAATCCTTTGGATAGGTCTTATGGCATCAATAAGAATTACGATGTCGACAAGTTGAAGGGAACTTCTAAGACGACGATGTACTATTTATCTAAATATGACGGCTATTACTACTATGTACCGGTGACGAAGGTGTCGAACGACAATAAAGAGAAAATCGAAGTAATCATCAAAGAACTCTCCTCTAGTCCAGTATATGAGACGAACTTGATGAGTTATCTAAACAGCGAGACGACTTTACAGAACTATAAGATTTTGGATAATGAAATGCAAGTCGATTTTAACAGTGCGATACTCGCAGATGTGACTAAAAACGACATATTAGAAGAAGTCACCTATGCGATTAATCTCTCCATCAAAGACAATTATGACGTCGAAAGCGTATCCTATACAGTTGGCGATGAAAAAGTTGCAACTTTTGATTTAAAAGCCCTTGAATAATTGGGCTTTTTATTATATAATTATCTCGCGTAACTGATTTATGTTCGCGTAGCTCAGTTGGATAGAGCATGCGCCTTCTAAGCGCAGGGTCGAGGGTTCGAATCCCCCCGCGAACACCACTTATGAGATTCACTAGCCTAGAGGGTTAGTTTTTTATTTTAAATATCAATTAAAAGCTAGTCGACCTATGACTAAGCTTTTATATGTTTATTTTTATTCCTCTTTGTTCATTTTCAGCTTTTTACTATTGATATTAAGCCCTATATGGGAAGAACCCCAAGTAACGGCAATCTGGCCATTTTCTTCGATAGCTTTATAAGTACTCCCTAGTCCTTGCTCGCGCAGTTTATCTAAATCTGCCCTACCCGTACCGTCGGCGAGTAATGGAAAAGGATTGTTCTCGTCGTGAAGTGCGTATACAGTTTTATCGACGACTTCGCTCGGCAACAGTTTATTTAAGTGCTTTTCTAAACGATATAGAAACATCCTATCGGAAAATTTAGACTGAGCTCCTTTCTCGAGGTGGATGACGTAAAATTCTTCGCTGGAATCGAAAACGTCGTTTAATTTGACGACTTCGCAACGGCGAATGTCATCTCTAAAGCTGAGTGCGGCAGCCTTTATAACCTCGGTATCCGTTTTTTCTTCTTCTCCTGTTAAATCTATCTTTTGACGAGCAATAATCGAACTGATACTTTTCGTATAGAGATGCACGCGATTTGGTCCGTCGAAGAAGACATCGCTATTGGAAGTAATGCTCGTAAGTCCTATCGCACCCGATAAAATCGCTGCGATACGTTTTCTCTTTAATTTTATTTTCATATTTTTTTCTGCCTTTCAATAAATAGTATAAATGTGTCCTTTTAAAAAATCAATATTATCTCGATTTTGAACTCTTATTTTTTGATGTCATGTAACT
>CAZXXI010000136.1:0-3446 GCA_964644815.1 uncultured Muribaculaceae bacterium | reverse complement strand
GTTGAAGATATCGACCGCCTCTTCTCTATAAGTTAAAAGGCTTTCCTCACTCAAATTTTTCAAGAAAGATTCATTATAATCCATACTAGAGAGAATTATCATCGCTTCGACAATCGCGCGATTCACCCGACTTTCCTCTACTATTACTTCTATTTTAGCATAATTATAAGCAATTTCAACCAAATATTTGCCATTCGACGAAACTTTTATTTCGATATATCCGGACAGATTGCCATTAGAAATTTCTCTATAGTATAGATTTTCTTTAGAAGCTTCGCGAACTATCTTTTCGCCGTTTAAATAGCTTATCAAATCTATGTATAAATAGTACGTATCTGTATCGTTTTTAATTATTTCATTATATTCTTTTGTACTTTTTACATAAAGCCCACGCGGCAAATAAAACTTATAACCGCTTCTATAGGTATTCGCAACTTTAACTTTAGTATTCGATGTTTCATTTATGAGTTCTTCGTATGTACTTTTTTTGATACTCGTACATCCCGTTAAAAGAATGGAAGAAATTACTAAAAGTAGTATTTTTTTCATCAATCCACCTACATTCATAAGACATTATATCATTTTTTGTGTATTTTGCCTACTATTTTCTAACCTCTTAGATTTAGTAGCTCTTATATATTTTATTTTAAATCCTTTATTGGCAAATTTTACTTCGTATTCCGTTCGGACGTTCTCGACTTCTCTACTCCACAAATCCAATATTACTTCTTCGAATTTATAACCGTAGTTGTTGAGATTTATCAAAGTACTTTCGAAAAGGATATCGTTATCCGTCTTCATAATTATACGGGCATCATCCTTAAATAATTTGTCGTATTCTCTTAAAAAATCTTCATATGTAAGTCTTCTTTTGTAATGCCTCTTCTTGGGCCAAGGGTCGCTGAAGTTCAAATAGATGCTATCGATTTCTTCGGCAAAATAAGTGGACGAATCAGCTGCATCGACGTTGATGACGCGGACGTTTGGCAAATCGAGCTTGTCCAATTTTTGGACTGCACGCACGAGTACACTTTCATACTTTTCGATGCCGACGAAGTTCCAATCAGGATGTAACTCGGCCATACCTATGATAAAATCGCCCTTCCCGATACCTATTTCGAGCATCACGGGCTGATCATTGCCGAAAATGGTGCTCCACATCCCTTTACTATTTTCTGGACATTTTATGAAATATTTAGATGCCTTGAGTATTTCGCTAGCATTTTCTACATTTCTTAAACGCATTATAATCACCCATTTCTAACGTATATCATATAATAAAATAAAGGAGAATGTAAATATGAAAAAAGATAGAAATGCTTTCTTTCAAAACCAGAGTTCCTCTAGTTATTTCTACCCGACATCTCCCATGCCCAATATGACGAATATGAACATGGGATATCCTATGGCGACAGAATCATCTAGCAACTTCTACCAAGGTCCCGTCATCGCACCAGCAAACGGAATGCCCTCTAACGACTATGGCTACTCGAATGAACTGGAGAGCCGCCTTGCTAAAATAGAGCGCACCCTGAACAGATTGGACACGAGAATATCTAAATTAGAAAGTGAACTCACGACTAATATAGGTTCTAACGAATACACGGCGAACAACATGTACATGGTCTAATATTTACTTTACTTACTTTTCCAAAAAGTAAGTTTTTTAATAATTTTCTCGACATAGTTCTTTCCGAATACTTCGTGGAACAGACCCATCTTGTACGCTATAACTAGATAGATGGTTCCTCCTACTATGGTGTTAACCGCGACTGCGATTACTGAACTGAGTTTAGTCGTCGAACTAAATGGTATAAAATAGTTCATGCCCATTAACACGAGTATCATGACGATTGTCGGTATAGCTATCTTACCGGCCATTTTATAGTTTGCCCAAAAATTCATGTTGTGGTTTTTTTTCAAGTCTCTCGTCGCTATCTTCATCGAAATTATATATCCCGTAATCGTCGCAAGTATCGCTCCCCAGTAGGGAGGAAGACCTAATCTGTTTAAGACGACCATGAGTGGGATGTCCAAAAGGGCATTGATGCCAAATCCTACGACGATGCTCAAATAGACTGTTTTATATTTGTTTAGAGATTGTATCGTATTAAACGTAACCGAATAGAGGTTCGCAAAAGCAGCACTTATGACCATGAATGCCAAAACTAGGGTACCGTACTCATTAGGAGTATAAAAGATATTCCAAACAGGTCTAGCCAAGAAAGAAAGTCCAGCAGCACACGGTATCGATATAATCATTATGATTTGGTAAGCTCTATTCATCTTAGCATTGACATCCTTCCAGTCGTTTTTGACCGCTGAAGATACCATGTTCGGGATCAAACTCACGCTCATTCCCATTGCAAAAGAAGATATAATCATGCATATTTTGCTAGACCAAGTCGTAATCGCACTTTGAATAAACTCGGCATCTGCCGTAGAAAAACCGATGAAGTTGAGTCCTCTTACTATCAAGACCATATCGGTGAAGTTGTAGATTGAAGTTGCAATATTGATTATTATGAAAGGTACACAATAGGAAAGAATTTTTTTATAGATGTCTCTATTCGTAATCTCATCTTTCTTGCGATACTCACATATCCCGAGCATTTCCCTATTCTCTTTCATCTTAATTCTCAAATATATGTAAGCTGCGAGTCCTCCGAAGAAAGCTCCCGATACGGCAATGCCAACCGACAGAGTCAAGGATTGATCGAACACTTTATACGCCAAGAAACTTCCCGCTAAGATGACGAAGATGCGCACCAACTGCTCGATGATGCCACCTATACTCGAAGGCGTAACGATTTTATGACCTTGGATATACCCTTTCGTGACGCTCAAGAAAGGAATGACCAAGACGGCAAAACTGATACACCTGATGACAAATGCTATATCTTGAACGGTGTTTCCCCCGCTCATGTTGCCGATTATCGCATGGGCCATCACATCGGCAAATATGAACATGACCAAAAATGCGAACACCGAAAAATATCCGATAATCTTCTTACCCAAATTGAAAGTTCTATATTTCGCTTCCTTATAGCCCAAGGTATTGTACTCGCTGATGATTTTACTTATGGCAACCGGTATACCCGCACTCGAAATGCCCAAAAATATGTTGTATATGTTATAGGCGTAGCTGTATAAAGCGCCTCCCTTTTCTCCAATTATATTGTAAAAAGGTATGACATAGAGCATGCCCAAAATCTTCGTAATGATAACAGCTGTAGTCGCAATTACTGCACCTTCGACAAAACTGTTCTTCTTCATTTTACCACTATCTTTCATAGACAATCATTGCCGAAAAACAGTATATCTGCTCTTCGCCACAAGTACTGATAGCTACGTTGAATTTGATATCGACAACGTCGGATTCTAGCTCGGATAAAAAAGCATTGACAGACGCCTCTAAATCCTTCTCGTGACTTTCATCGAACACT
>CAZXXI010000135.1:0-3456 GCA_964644815.1 uncultured Muribaculaceae bacterium | reverse complement strand
ATAATCAGTAGCATTATAAATCGTGCAATTTACAAATTCTCTACCTTTTTCAGTCTTAACTCTCCAGCCTTTAGCATATCTTCCTTTATGAGAAGTATTTTTTTTATTTATAGGTGATGTTTTTTTTAGTTTAGATTGTCCATCTTTTGCTACTTTTATTGCTTCTTCTATAATAGCGTCTTGAATATCATGCGAATAATCATTTAAGATATCATTTATATCTAACAAAGAACTCTTGCTCATATACCTATCTTTTTTGAGCAAACAAGAACGATATCAAATTTATTTTTTGGATCGATCGTTCGTATTATAGAATATCTTTCTTTATTCCACTCAATTTCTTCTTCACCATTATAGTTAAGTTGTTTAATAACAAACTCTATAGAGGGGGTTAAGCCTACTTGAACAGCATTATAAAATTCGCTTGTTTTTACACTTTGTTTTTTAGCGTAGATTTTTTTAGATGTTTTAGAGGAAGTAATAATGTTCCCAATCTCATCTTCCTCTTTTTTTTGTGAAATGAGATAAATAATTTCAGTATATTCCATTATTTATTTTCCTTTTCCTGATACTCTCCTAAATGTCTCAAAACATCTTTCTGAAGATTATATGAGTTAGAATACATTTCACTATTATTAACATCTAAAAAACTTAATACATAAGTAAAAATTGCAGTTTTAATCAAACTGTCTTCTTTATCAACTTTATTTTCGACTATGCCTATCGCCTTTAAATCGGCCTTGCATGAGTCAATGTATGATTGAATAATAGTATCAAATTCATTATGACAAATACCTTGTATCTTCTTTATTTCTTCTAGCATAGCCTACCTCCTAAAATCAAGCGCTAGCAGTTAAAGTTACATTAACCGTTTTAGCAGCATTTACTGTTTCTTGTTTTGTATAAGTAGTAAATCCCTCTCTAGCAACTGAAATATTAACTTTCGAATCTTTTTCAACATCAAAAGTTACCTCAGTGCCAGTTTTAGATACTCCATCTACAGTAACTGTTGTTGTTTTTGTGTCAGTAAATGTGTTTGTAACTTTTACTTTAAGAGTTACTAATTGCTTGTTTTTTTTTTACCATAGACGAAAGCACCAGGTTTTGCTTTACCGTCAGCAATCAAATATCCCCCATAAACGACATGTCTAGGCTGGACTTTAATCTCTTTATCTACTCTATAAGGTTCATTAAAATTCATAAAATAATTAGCAGCGTTTCCGACGACTATTTCACCTGGCTTTAAGAATGGATCCATCTCGATTTTAGCTCCACCTGCTGCACTTAAAGCAGCGGTGAGGTAAGGATATGTGCCATTCTCATCTTTATAGAATGTTAATCCGTCGGCAACATCACTTGCAACGTATATCTTAGCACCTACTCTATCATCTTGCTCAAGATCGCCCAAGCAGTCTTTAATCAAATCGATAACATTTGTGTTTTCTTTAGCCGTAAGACCATTTGTGACACCAGTAGGCTGATTAGTTCCTGTACCATAAAGACTAGCTTTAATAAGAGCCTTATTCATTTTTTTATCCAATTCGCCAAGAATGAATGTGATGAATCCATCAACTGTCATCTTTTCAGCTTTCCATGTAATCTCGATTGACTTAGACAATTCGTGACCTGTCAATTTTAGGTTTTTATATTCTTGACCGTCATTTTTTGTCGTAGTTACTTCAGTTAACCAATCGCTGTCATCTGCAGCGTATAGATATGGTAAATCAACATTGCCTGGTATATTTAACTTAGTAATATCCCTATAGAATGGTGATTGCTCGTCTGCAAGTTTCAATAAGTCCATTCTTACACTTTCAGGTATTAACAAACCTAAATTATTTACTCCGTTTGTACTTGCAGTTGCTGCAACAAATTCCGTTGCTGTAGTTCCAATAGCATCCCCAATGGCTCTTTTATCGATTTCGTCGAGTTCGAGTCCCATCATTGATTTCGCCCAAGCAGTTCTATACTCAGGACTTTTCAAATCGAATTTTTCTTTCATTTTTCTTTCCTCCATTTCTTCGATTTTAATTTCTCTCGCTATAGAAGCATCAGCTTCTAATTTTTTAGCGATTTGTTCATTTTTTTGTGATTCTTCGATGCTTTTTTTCTCTAAATCTAAAGCATCGACCTCTTTACTTAATTCGTCTATTTTATTGATATCGTCTACCGAATCAATTTCAGCACGAATTTCGGTCTTTCGGTTTTCAATTTCATTTAGTCTAGTTTCCATAATTAGACTCCTTTCATTATTCGATAATCTTTTAGGCTTCCATCATTCCTATTACGGCTATCCAGCCTTTATTAAAACGATTTAGTTGGTGTCCACCAACAAAAAAGGAACTATCCAGTTCCTAATTCATAATCGCATTAACCTAATTTATCTAACAATTCTTGTTTAGCTTTATCTAAAGCTATTTTATCTTCGTGAGCTTTTCTTAATATCTGTCTTCTTTCGAGGAAGTCGTCGTTTATGGCTCCTCTTGCAGTTGAAATATCGGTAGATGGATACCACGGCTGGTCAACTACTGACACATCATATAATTTAGCATTATCGATAATAGTTCGTGTATCAGTATCATAATCATATTGATCTTCGCGAACGGTAAAAGCAAAAGATTGTTTATCGATTAATTGACTCTTAATTGCATTATATATATTTACATGATCAGTTATGTCTTTTTGTAAAACTGCTCTAATCTTCAAGCCTATAGAATCCACATTCAAAGTTAGTGAATGGTTCCTTGTTCTACCCAAAACTATGAATGAGTCATTGTGATTATACCTTAAAACGACATCTGTCATATCACAATTATCAAAGGATTTACTTGATATTACCTCCGTATATCCATGTGTTGCCGGATTGTTAAATACCACGGCGTAACCTTCTATAATCAATTCACCTTCATCATTTTCAACTGTTCTAAACTCTTGAGAGAGCATTCTTATTTCTTTTTTATTCTCCATTTATATCACCTTCCTTATTTGATTGATAATCTTTTGCAATATCACTGTCGATATGATTTAAGTCCTGTAAGACTACTTGTCCTTTTCCATCCGGAAGCGGTTCTAAGTTTAACACTTCTCTTAGTTCGTCTATCATCATGACATTATTGGCACTTCGCAAAAGATTGATTTTAGTAGCATTTGATGCATACTGAAGTCTATTAGCAGTAAATATTATTTCATTACCGTGATAGATTTCCGTAGGCGAAAAAAGTTTATTACTAAATTCAAGGCTCATTTGCAATCCAATAGGTTCAAGAACACTTTCATAAAAAGCATTCCATTCATTTTCATTGTATTTCGATTGTATTATACTTTCCGAAATACCATAATAAGATAGTAACTTGTTATCGATGCTTTTTATTTGACCATCAGAAGCAGTTGTCGGATTCAATGCTATAGATTTAAAGTCAGTAGAGGCATCTAACCCTCCGATTCCAGAGCCATCAG
>CAZXXI010000134.1:0-3470 GCA_964644815.1 uncultured Muribaculaceae bacterium | reverse complement strand
TATTGGTGAAGTCTATTATTATTTAGATAATGGAATCCATAGTATGGGAATTGTTATTCAAGATAAATATCGTGGTAAGGGTTATTCCTATAAAGCTTTATTGGAATTAGAAAAAATTGCTTTTGAAAAGTATGAAATTAGTGAATTATCTGATATTATTCCACTCGATAGAATCGGAGCAATTAAATCATTTAAAAAAGCAGGATTTATCCATACAAATTTGGAACAAAAAGAATTAGTATTTGATAAAGAAATTACAGCTAAACAATTACTTATTACAAGAGAAATGTATTTTAAAAATAAATAAAAACAATATACTAGCGAGGTAATAATGAGAATATATGTAATAGGGCCTCCAGCTTCTGGAAAGACAACATTAGCAAAGAAAATAAGCGAGAAATATAATATCGAACATTACGAGTTGGATTTACTTGTTTTTGATGATAAGAATGAACATGTACGGAGAACTGATAGAGAAATTATGAGTGAGTTTAATAAAATACTAAATGAAGATAGCTGGATAATTGAAGATGTAGGTAGGTCTAAATTTATTAGAGGAATTGAATTAAGTGATAAAATATATTATTTAAAATTTTCTAAGATTCAAATTATTAAACGAATCATAAAACGTTGGAAAAATCAGCGTAAAGGAATCGAAAAGTATAATTATCCACCAACCTATTCTCAACTTTTTGATTTTTTTAAAGTCGCTAATTCATATTTTAAGAAAGAACCAAAGAAACTTAATATTTTAAAAAAATATGATGGAAAAGTTGTTTATCTTGATTTGAAAAGTATAACTAATGATAGTTTTGAGTTATAAATAACTGTATCATATTATGAAGGAAAGAAATAAGTTATTGAGGCCCTTTTTAAAATGCTAGAACAATGCTAAATTAGAGATTCGAGTTGAAATGTCATCTTGCCAAACAATTTCTTTTGTGTTATGATGAATGTGTCAAGGAAACTTGCATAAAATAAAAAAGGGAATACTTAACCTTTCCATGTTGAGTGTTCGCCAAAGATTTGGTTAGCACTTAATCTACGAAAGTAAATTGAGTGCTTTTTTCTTATGATAGTTTACTATATTACAAAAGTAAAAAGTAAGGCTATGAGTAAGAAGATAATTAGAATAAGAGAAAGAATCAAAAAATCTTTCTTATGCATATCATCAGCCTCCTTTCACAAGAAAGTTGGCAAACACTCAACGATTAAGTTTCCCTAAGTAAATTATAATATATAAATTTCTTTAAAACAAGTGAACATATAAAAATAATATGACGAGTATTTGAAATTAAGGCTAATTTCTCCTAATGCAGGTATCGGGACGTCATAAAGACGACAATAAGAAACTTGACGAAAGTTTTTTTCTATGTTAAATTTAAGATGACGTTAGTAGCGTTATAATAATGGATTAGAGGCTAAAAGAAAAACGGGCCTCTTGGGAGGAGTATTTATGACAAATTATTATATCGATTTGGGTTCTTCAACCATAAAGGTTTATGCATACGATGGTGCATTAAAACTCTTAGAAGAACATTCCATCTATTTCAAAAACGATTTCGATTCTGAGAAGGGCATAAGTGAAAACAACTTACAAGAGCTCCGCGACTATTTTAAAAGTCTCAAAGAAAAATATGGACTTCAATATCACAACACTCATCTATTTGTAACAGGAATCTTTAGAGAACTCAGTTTAGCTCGCAAGACGGACATGGTCAAGTTGTTTAATGACGAATTCGACCTACATTTCAACATTATCAGTCACGGCATAGAGAACTATTATCTCGGCAAAGCTATGATGAACGATTATAATAACAAAAAGGTTCTCATCATAAATATGGGCGGTAAGACGACCGAACTAGTGACATTTGTAGGTAATAAAATAGTAGATACGCTAAATCTAACAATTGGAGTTGCCGATTTGTTAAATAACTTTTCTAAAGTAAACGACCCCAAAAGTGGCAATACTGTCGACGAAATGACGGAATATGTCCTAAATAGAATCGAAGATGTATCTTTTGCTAAAGATTACGACTGTGCCATCTTTACCGGTGGCGAAGAGCGCTTCGAGCTTTTAACTGGCTTCAATCTCGTTCCAAACACTTTATTCGACGATGGAATACATAAATACATGCTGAGCATAGAAGATTATATAAGTGGAACTGAGAAAGTCTTTAACGACATCACTTTGGAAGAGCTTTATGCCCTGATGCCTCAAAACCCTAAGTGGATGGATGGAGCAAGAAGTGGTGCAATAATCCCTCTAGCGATATTCAAGAAAGCCGATATAAAATGGATTATACCATCCGACCTAAATCTCATCAACGGTGTCATCAACGATTTGAAATAATAATTAAAAACGCGAAAAAGCGTTTTTTTTACGTAAAACTTTCAGATTACTGTTGACTAGCTACCCCCCCCCCGAAGTATAATAAGAATAGGGGAATATTGTCTGATGAGAAAGGAACTGGTTAAATATGAAAAAAACTAAAACTATATTAGGAGTAATCTTCGTCGCGAGCATCGCAGTTATCATAGGCTCTATATCTTATGCTTACTTCAGTCTTGAGACAGGCGAAGTTAAAAATCAAGAATTATCTATCACTTCAGGTACGATGCGCATGACTTTCAGCGATAACGATTCCGGTTTTAATGGTTCATTAAACTTTGGAGAATCGGCAGAAAAGTTGTTCATACTTGAAAATACAGGAACACTACCTGTAGTAGGTAAAATAAACTTCGTCGATATGGTAAATACTTACTTAAATGGCTCTTTAACTTATAAACTAGATTATAAAACTTCAGAAGAAGAAACTACTTGGACAGAAGCATTAGCTAAAAAGAATGTACCTCAAAGTTCAACTCCCATTACTGAAGGTCTATCCAAAAATATCGAATTGCCAGTAGGGGCCAAGTATTACTATAGATTGACTATAACGCTAGAAGACTTGCCTGGGGTAGACCAGACAGCAGATTTAAATGCAACTTTCTCTAGTACCTTCAATATAACAGAAGGCAGCGAATCACCATTTGAAAAAGTAATAGCTAGTGCAAATTCTGGTAATCCAAATTTTGTAACGGCTGCCAAGACAGATGAAGGAATATATGCTTTGGAAGATGACTATGGAACTAGTTATTACTATAGAGGAGCATCAGAAACAAATTATATTAAATATGGAAAAAATAAAAATGGACAGGATATGTACTGGAGAATAATCAGAATCAATGGTGATGGAAGTTTAAGAATAATCTACGATGGAACACAAGCCTATGAGAACGGAACACCCAATGATCCAAGATATGCCGAAACAGGCCAGATATGGGATACATATGGCGATGTTAAGTATGTCGGCTGGATGTATGGAGGAGCACAGGGAGAAGAGAGCACATCGAAAGAGCAAGCTCAGACTAATGAAACAAACAGCGAAATCAAAACAGTAGTAGATACATGGTATAAAGAAAACATA
>CAZXXI010000133.1:302-3492 GCA_964644815.1 uncultured Muribaculaceae bacterium | reverse complement strand
CTATCGACTCTTTTTCCCATCAAATAACGATACTTCTTATCACTTTTAATATGATATTCCTCTTTATTTCTATCTACCAATGAAGAAACGCCCAATTCCTGTGGATTATATTTCATCTTCATAAGTTGGATATCGCCATACATCAAAACGCCCACTTTCGAATAATCGACGCTGCCTTTTAGAGCTTTTATATCTTCCAATTTAGCCTCGACCGACATCGTGACGTTTTCTACTCCGTAGGCTAAAATAGAGTTGACAGTATGAGAATTGGTGACATTGAGCATATAATCGGTCATTACTCTATCACCGATTTTAATTTTGTCGAGCATTCCATAATCACCGGCGATATAAGTAGAAGTTTTTATGTCATCACTACTGACATACTTCGGATGTATTCCTATCTCGACTTTGTCGAAAAGTTCTCTATTCGAAGTATAGACATCTTTTGTATACTTAATCGCTACTTCATACTGTTCTTTAGTCTCTACAACGACGCTGATATGGGGCTTTATTCTACCAGTTTCGATATGTAATTCTTCTAAATCGTGTGTCTCAAATACTCTAGGAGAAGTCCTAATCGCATCGAGCTCTTCTAAAGCCGCCCTTCTAAGTTCGTTTAAGTCTTTTAAATTGACAAAGATTCCCTCATCTAAATCGATTTCCATAGAATCAACTTTATATACTGTATTGCCTGTCTTACTTAACTGTTTACGCACATCGTCTTTTCCTATTGGGCGATTGATAGCTCGAAGTGGAACAGCACCAAATTTAGTGACCTCCTTTTCACCACATATGATTGTCAATTCAATCGGTACGTTACTTTTTATGAAAACTCTGACATCGATTTTTACCGTCCTCTTTGGGAGTCTTGCCAATTCTTTATTGAGTTCACTACTCGCAACTAGGCGCAGTTCACCAAAGCCTTTAATGTCTAAAAAGTTATCGACAAAAACACAAGAACCCGTCTTAGAACTGTTTATCAAATTGCCAGATTTATCGTATAAGAAATTTATCGTCATGCCTTTATCGTCTTCTTTAAAGCGTATTACATCTCCCTGTTTCAAGTCTTCATCTAATTTTAAAGAGACTTTATCTGCTCTTGCCTCATAGCGGCCTAAGTGGATTCCTATGTGATTAGGCGACTCCAAGTTTACTATGTCTTTGCTTTTTACCGAATTGAGAAAACCTCTAGTCAACCCCCTGTTGAAAAGTATGGAGATATTTTTCATCTCTTCTTTCGTTAAACCTCGAAACTCCCCTTCATAATAGGAATCTAGCTTCTCTCTATATATCTTCGTTATATAACCGACATATTCTGGACTCTTCATGCGACCCTCTATCTTCAAAGAACATATACCAGCCTCTATTAACTCTGGTATACTATCGACGAAGCAAGCATCTTTTAAACTGAGGTAATACTTGCTATCTTTAGAGATTACACCATTCTCTTTTTTCCAATACGGAAGTCTACACAGCCCTGCACATTCACCCCTATTACCACTTCTTCCTAAGACTAGACTGGAAAATAAGCACTGCCCAGAATAGGACACGCACAGCGCTCCATGGACAAAAGCTTCCTTTTCGATATCTCGAGGTAACTTTCTTATTTCTTCTAAGGTCATCTCTCTATCCAACACTGCCCTTTTGACACCGATTTTCTTGAGAAGTTCTAGGACATCACTGCCGTTGTTGTGCATCTGAGTACTCGCATGAACCTCGAGCATGGGAGCTACTTTACGAATGACATTTATCATGCCGAAGTCCTGTACTAAAACGGCATCTACCCCAATTGCAGATATGTATTTGACATATTCTATAAAATCATTTACTTCTTCTTCGTAAATGAGAGTGTTAATCGTTATGTACACCTTTACGTCATAGAGATGAGCAAACCTGACAGCTTCGACCAGCTCATCGCCACTGAAATTAGCAGCAAATTTACGGGCTCCATATTTATGTCCAGCGAGATAAACGGCATCCGCTCCATATAAAATGGCATACTTCAACATCTCCATATTTCCTGCCGGCGCTAAAAGTTCACATCTTTTCAAATCGCTCACCTCTTCAATAGACATTTTACACTATAAATAGAAAAAATGCATCACTTCCGTGATACACTTTGTTTTATTACGTAGAGTTTATTCTCTATTTTAGCAAGATTTAAAATAGCACCTTTATCATATCCTAAATCTTTCTTATACTCCCAAGAAAGGTTTACTTCAAACCCGTTGTATTCTTTATCTCCTACTTTTACTTTTGTCTCTTTAACTTCGCTAACTTCTATACTAGCTACCTCTGGAAGTTCCTGTGTCCTCTTACCATAAGTATTATCTTCGACATACTTATATATGGTATCTTCGACTTTTAAGATGTAGTTTTCCTTAGCACTATCCAATAAGAAATCTACACTTCCCACGTCGTATTTATTGAGTTTATTAGCTATAGTGTACAAATCTATGATATATAGTTGGCTCAACAGTCTAGCATACTCTTCGTAGTCGATATCATCTTTCTTTAAAACCTCTCCTAACTGAGTAAAGCGTTCTTTATACAAGTCCGTATCTCTATCTTCTAAGGCATAGCCGTAATTTTCGATGGAATCGAGTTCGACGACTTCAACCGGTTTAGTGTCCGTTTCATCATCTTTAGATAGCAAGAGATAAGCAGCTAAAATACCTGCTAATACTACTATCAAACCCCCTAAAGTTATCAGTAGTCCTTTGCGTTTCAAGTTTCCAGTTTCGCTCCTTCCGTTTCTATTAAATTATAGAGGATTATATCATTAGATATTTCCAAGATTTTCTCAGCATAAGCCTTAGCGTCTTCGATATAGCTCTCATCAGCAATAGAAGTTTTTAACATCATGTACTCGCTTTTAGCGTTATTATAGTACATCTTCTCCGACAAGAAGTTTCCATTAGGGAAAACGATTATGTTGTCGTTTTTAATCGTAAATATGTCGTGTCCTAAAGCATATTTGCTCTTAAATCCAAACATATTTCCTAAAGTCGGAAGGATATCTATCATGCCCATATAATAATCGAATTTACCCCTATACTTTTTATCTTTAGTCCAAATTATCAATGGCGTTTTTCTATTCAATTCGTTTTGATAATAGTCGTACTCGACATATCCTGGATCACCCTCTTCTTTCATCTTACCTGTAAGAGGGTCATAATTATATAAATAA
>CAZXXI010000133.1:0-292 GCA_964644815.1 uncultured Muribaculaceae bacterium | reverse complement strand
TCTCTTCTATCCAACTTGGCATCGTGGTCACCATAGAACACTAAAACCGTATTGTCGAATAGATTGTTGGTATATAGAGACTGGATGAATTCTCCTAAACACTTATCGGCATAGTGAACTCCTCTTATGAGTTTACCTATATCTGTACCATCTAAGTACTTATCGACGACTGTCTCCGCGAGCCCCGTCTCTTCGTTTATGCGTTTGACCGTTTTAGTTAGTTCGAATTCTCCATAAGCATCTCCACCATCCCAAGGAGTATGGTTAGTAAGAGTTATCAGTGTTCCCATGT
>CAZXXI010000132.1:0-3519 GCA_964644815.1 uncultured Muribaculaceae bacterium | reverse complement strand
AGAAAGCGAACCTTCTGTAGCGATGTTATCTGTTGCCCAGATAAAGATTAGAATGGGTGTACTCGAGGCACAATTTAAGAAGGGACAAGTCGAAGAAATCCTATATAAAACTCCTAAGCTTTTAACGATGGAACCGGAATATATAAAAGAAGCATTATTGCAGTTGGGTAAAGATAAGAAAGGTATGGTAGTAATCGACTTCGAGACACTTCTTTCTCTCGTAAGTGGACGCATGTATACGCAGATGCAAAAACTAGCAGGCGCTATAGACTATTTAGTTGGCGAAGATATGAGCTCTAGAGCGATAGATACTGCAAATATACTAGCAGTTATAAAGACTCTTTTAATGGAAAGATATCCAGAACTCGAAGGAGTAGGTGTCGATGAACACTTTGCAAATGTCATAGAGAAAACTAGCTTTTTAGAAGCACAGAAGAGAATATTTGGCGATTCATTCCAATTGGAACCTATGCAAGATGAAATCGTGAGAAGACTAGGAGAACAGACGGGAAAAGGCCAGCTGTAAATTTCTTGTAAAGTAGTTTATAAAAAACTTAATTAAAGTTTTAAAATGTATTATACTAAAAGTGCCAAGGAGGGGATTATCAGATGACTGAACAAGAAAGAAAAAGAGCAATATTAAAAAAACTTGACGAGTTAATATCAAAAGGAAAAGAAGAAGAGGGAGACATTTCTCAAGAAAGAGTAGACTCTATAGTAAACAAATTAGCAAATTTAGTAAGTGAATATAACGATGAAGCTTTTTTAGATGTAATGGAAAATATAAGTGTAACTATTAACGTATTAAGGGTATATGCTTTTTCTGTATCTTCAATTATAGATATGATGGAAACAACAGCTGAAGTATTTGTTGCACCAATCAATAAGCAAATTTTTTCTATTTTGAATAGTTATATATCTTCTTTAAAACAAGTAATACAAATCGTAAAAAGATATCCTATTATATTAGGTTTGACGAACGAGCAAATTGAACATAAATTTCAATTACTTAGCGATTGTGGCTTTGAACCGAGCGAAATAGAAAAACTTTTAGCGGTCGAACCTCGAGTATTATTGTTAAAGCCTGAGGTAATAAGAGCACAAATACCTCTTTTGAGAAGTAAAATAGATAAAGCCGAAAGTGCAAAGACTATAAAGATAGGAATAATCGATTTTGAGACACTTCTTTCTCTTGTAAGTGGGCGCATGTATACTAATAGTATGAAAAAAGTGACAGATGCCATTAATTATATGGCGGAAGATACAGTAGATACTATGGGTTATACCTTTTTATCGGTATTCGAAACAGTTCAACAAGTCTTACAAGAAAAATATCCTCAAATAGGAGAGTTAGCTTCAGCAGAGCAATTATTCAATCCGGATGAGAGAAGAAAATTTATTGCTGAACAAAAAGCTATATTTGGCGATTCATTCCAATTGGAACCTATGCAAGATGAAATTGTGAGAAGATTAGGAGAACAGACGGGAAAAGGTCAGTTATAAACTAAAACTTGCCAAATCGAGCAAGTTTTTTTGTTAATTTAAAAATAAATGTTGCACATAAGGCATAAAGTGTGATATAACTTATTCACATGAGAAATCTCGTTCTTTGATAATTAGATGATGAACTATATGAAAGACTGCAAGGCAATGCGGTATAGACGATATCACGTCCTTTTTACCTCTATGGGCGACTTTGGAGGGGATAGAGTGTAGAACAGTAGCGATACTGTTTTAAGAATCTACGAAGTAGAGAAAGTGATTTCGGTGGTTCATATTAGGGGTCTATAAGGTACGAATGGATAGACGGAGCAATCACAAACTTTTTCGGTAGAAAACGAAAAGATTAACTTTTCCATCTACTAGGGGCAGCACCTTAGAGGAGGGAAAAGATGCTGAGTAAACTCCATGCGGTTGATGTCTGGCGACAGGCTATAAGTCTAGGATTCGGTAAGAGTAGCACAATTCCGCGGGATTCGATAGCAAATTGGTCGATAGTAAAATTATTCCTAAAGCGTGTGAAATTTGGTGGTGCAAGCCCACTTTAGTGTTCGTAGGTATATGTAACACGAAGTCGCTCTTCGTGGAGGACATGTACTGGCTAGTGACTGAAATAAAAAATAGATTTTTAATATGAATTAATGTGAGAAACATCTTTATCTAATTATTAAAGAACGAGATGACAGGCAACAAGGGTGCCTGTTTTTTTGTTGACTACTCGGATGTAATGGATTACAATATTTAACTATTAAGGAGTGAAGAAATAGGATGACGAGGAAAAACAAGACTTATTCTATAAAAGTGATCGAAGTGCTAATAGAAAGAGGATTTTCATTAGGAGAGATAGCAAATATCAGCCAAAAAGATGTTTCGATATTTCAAGAAAGCGAGAAAACAGTAGACGCGGCGTTAAACTATTTGGGAACACTCGGGTTTACTCCAGAAGAGATGAGAAGAATCGTGTTGAAAAATCCAGAGACGCTACACAAATCGGCGAGAGAATTGAAAGAAAAAATGAGTAATCAAAAGAAAGAGACCAAAGAAAGTCGTCTAGTCGACTTGGATACCATTCTTTCATTTGCGACTTTCCGCAACTATATAAGAGAAAGTGAATTATATCGAATTGCACGTTTTATAGGAGGAGAAACGGTGGGAGAAGATCTGTCACAGTTCGACGACTATGATTTATTTTTAGCGGCAAGAGAACTCCTCTTAGAGAGATTTCCCGGTTTAGATGAGTATAGAACTTATAGTTCGGCCGGTATCGACGAGAGAACTAGATGTTATTTGTCACACATGTATGGCAATAAGTTCGTGTTGACTCCGAGACCGGAAGAGATGAGAAGAATTTTGGACGAGATGAGCGGAGAACACAGACCAAGAGGAATGCATATGTAAAAAACTTGTAAATAGTCACTATAAGTTTTTTTCTTTTTGCGAAATTTTTCTAAAAACTTTCTAAAAAGTACTTGAAATATCCGTGAATAGGCGTATAATGGGTATTGGTTTGACTGCTTAGATGTGCGAGGTTGCTGATACGCCACGATAAGTTGACAGAATTTTAGAGAGTGTATCAGGTAATTCACACGGAGCAAGTTTATACTAGATGTAAACGAAGGGAGGACATGCAAATGTCAAATGACAAAATCCGTATCAGACTAAAGGCTTTTGACCACAGATTGTTGGACTTAGCTTGCAGTAAGATACTAGAAACTGTTAAGAGAACGGGAGGAATCGTATCCGGTCCAGTACCTCTTCCAACTGAAATTGAGAAGATTACTGTACTAAGAGCTGTTCATAAGTACAAAGATTCGAGAGAACAATTCGAAAAGCGTACACACAACAGGCTCATCGATATCAAGAATCCTACCAAGGAAACTATCGACGCATTAGGACGTTTAGACTTACCTAGTGGTGTCGGAATCGAAATCAAAACAAAGTAAAAGAAAGACGGAGGAATAAGAGATGAAAGGAATCTTAGGTCGTAAAGCCGGAATGACTCAGGTTTTTACGAAAGAA
>CAZXXI010000131.1:0-3616 GCA_964644815.1 uncultured Muribaculaceae bacterium | reverse complement strand
GATAAGCAAGCATATGATAATATGTTTGATAAACAATATAAAGAATTACAAGAAGCAATAAAAAGTGATACAACAGGGGAAAAGTTTATTCAAGGCATGTTTTATGAAGAACTTGGAAATCATGATTATGGCTATACTAGAGATTTATACTATACTTTAAAGGCTTGTGGAATTACTATTAATGACATTAGTTCAAATCCAAATATACAAAGAGGACTAGAATTAGCATTACAAAGATATAATGAATTTTTTAAAAAAAGTGAAGAAGAGGAGGAAGAACTATAATGACCGCAGATCAAATAGAAAATATGGATAAAGAAGATTTATTATATTTACTAGGATGTTATAACAACTATGTTGTAGAATTCTTTGACACACATGAAGAAGGAATGCAACCAGTATCTGTATATGAGTTCTTTGAAAATGATTATCAAGAAATGATAGAAAACAAAAAGTTAGAAGAATCCGCAGATGAAATAATTGAAAGTAATGATACAAAAATAATTACTAAAAAACAATTCGATAGATTGATTGATAAATTAAATAATCATGAAGAATTTACAGATGAAGAAAAAGATTGTTTTCTACTAGTTGATGAAACAGATTGTAGTTTTGTTGCCATAGATAATAGGACTGGAAATATGTGGACAGAAGAATTTAAAGAAAAAGAATATGCAGTAAGGTATTTACAAGGAGAAGAAATTGATAAATTAAGAGATGAAGAATGTAAATATGAGATTTGTATTTATGAAACAGAACAAGATTATAACAAAGGAGAACCTTTTCAATTAAATGTATATCCAGATTTAGAATATGCTAAAAATGAATTAAAAAAGACAATTAATTTCAACAACTATTTTTCTGGAAATATTATTAATCAACAAAATGGAATAGAAGAATATAGTTATTATTCAAATAGAGAAAAAGAAAAATATTCTTATATATTTGAATGTACTTTAGAATCAAGCTCTAAAACATATGAACATCAATTTTTATTAGTAAAAGAACCAAATGACCTAAAAACCAATTTTGAAATAGATTTGACAGGTGGATTTGATTTTAATTGCGAATATAGTGTTGTCAATCCTAAGTTAGTACAAATAGTAAACTCTAAAGAAGAACTACAAGAATTTTGTCAAAAACATAATATTGATATTCCAGAATACTGTATTAGAGAAGATGGACTTATAGCAAGTGGACCAGATGGATTACTGATAAATAATAATTTAGAAGCAATTGACTGGCTAGAAAATTTAGAAGAGGAAGAAATACAAGAATAGAAAAAAATAGGAGAATAAAGATGTTAAAAACAAATGAACAGATAATTATAGAAACAATGAAAAATGAAGAATATTTAAATGATTTAAAGATAAGTCCTTATGATGTACTGAAAGCAATAACATTAGCTCAAAAAGAACTAAAAGAACTAGAACATATAATAGATGATGCTAATAAGAATAATGAAAGTTTGAGTGATTTATGCAATAGATTGAAAGGGCATAACGAAGAGTTTGTAACTTACTATCCTAGTTCTAGTTATTTCGATTTAAATTATAAATCTCTTCTAGTGACAATAGTTCAAAAAAGAGATGAAGAAAATAAATTACAACCTATTAAAGTAAGTAAAGATGATACTTATATTTATCCTAATGATATTTCAAAGGTTACAGCAGATGAATTATTTATTTTAGATTTAGAAAAGAAAATAGACATCAATAAAATACTTCACAGTTATAAATATAGTTTGAATACAAATAAAGAAAACATAGGTGAAGGATACAAGAAATTTTATGAAGCATTTAAAGTATATTATAGTGATATAGATGACTTATGTGCTAGATTACAAGATGACTATAACGGTGGACCTGAATTTCAGCAGGATGATCAAGATAGATTAGCATTATGTATGTTATGTGATTTATTTGATGCTGTTGAAATTGGAGATTATAATAATGAACTATTTGATGATGTTATAACAAATGATGATAGTGAAGAACTAGAGCTTTAATAAAAGCAAGAAAAGAGGGATAGCAATTATGACAAGAAGAAGAGTATATTTTTATGACCAAAAACAAAATAAACTATATTCTACACCAGAATTCAATGGTGATAAGGAAGAATTTGTAGAATTTAGAAAAGCTGAAGATTCATGTGATAAAAATTTTAATGAAATTTTACGAGAATTTGAAGGAGTAAAAACATTTGAAGAGTTTAAAAAAGCATCAAATAAAGCTCAAAGTTATTATCATTCATTTTTAGGAGACACAGTTCTTCCAATAGAAGAAAAAGTAAATATAGAATACAACGATGAAGTATATATGATAAATAAAGAAGGAGATATATATTTATATAATCCAGAAGAATTAAATAGAGAATATCTTCTAAATGTAGCAAATAAAGGCGAATTTATTTATCAAGATTTAACCATGAATTGTGAAAAGTTTTTTAGCAAAGTATTAGAAGAACAACTATATTTTCTTGATATTTATCCAATAGAAAATATAATAACTAAGCAATCTTATAGACTAGGTACTATAGAAGATTTCAAAATAGAACCTGATTTAGATAATAAGTTAAAAAAAGAGATAGAAGACTATATTAATAGAGTTGCTAAAATGAAGAGAAATTTAGAAAGAGAACCTATAAAATTAAAACCAATATATTCTCTTGATCATAATTTTCCAGTAGCTTTCCAAAGTGAATTAGGAAATAAATATATCTTATACAATCAGAGAGAAGCATATTCGATAATAAAAGTAGATTCACGAACTTTTGGATTTGAATATAACCTAGATTTACCAATAACAATTGGTGAAAAAACTTTATCTCCAATATTCGATACTTATTTAGAAAAATGTGTTTATGACAAAAACCAATTAGATGTTGCAGCATTAGAAATGTCAGCTAAAATAAATGAATATATGGTGGCTTGGAAAAATGATTTTGATATGGAAACTATTAATAGAAACTTAAATTATATTTATGAAAATATATATAATAAAGATAAGATTGATGAATACTTTTTCGAGAAATACAAAGATATGGAATATATTAAAGACCTTCAAAATAAATATTATAACTTTCTTAATAATAAAGAAAGCATAGAAAATATTGAAGAAGAGGAGGAAGAAATGTGAGAACAGAAAACCAATATAATAATGTTTATTATACTACATGTGATGATGTGGGAGAAAATACTGGTGGATATTTTATACAATTCTATTCAGATTCCAATTTTATAGATGAAATTGATTATATGGTTATGCATAAAGGAACAGAAGAAGTAGAGAATCCAGAAGAATATATACATAAATACATAGTAAATGAAAAACTAGACTTAGTAGTTGCTAAAAAAGCACTTGAAAATGGAGTAAAAGATAATCCTAAAATATTAGAAGTTGTTGATATGTTTATGAATGATAGCGATATTGAAGCACTTGAACAATTATATGCAATAACTAAAGATAAACTATTAGAGATTCTTATTACTTGGAAAGTAGAATATGGCGATATTATAGATAATCCTAAAACTAATATTAGTTATATGTATAGTGACATGATAGGATATGTATGGGATAAATATAAACTAAACGAAATGGGAGAACAAAGAAGAAAA
>CAZXXI010000130.1:0-3660 GCA_964644815.1 uncultured Muribaculaceae bacterium | reverse complement strand
GACCTAACGGTTAACAGCCGTGCGCTCTACCGACTGAGCTAATCAGGCATTGCTCAATTGCTATTTAATTATATAACTAAATGAGCAATATAGTCAAGAATTTTTTACCCAATTTTTGGCGAAGGAGCATTTTTATTCTTTGGGGTTATCGTAATCGTATATTCCGTGAATTTTCTCGAGAGTCTCGTTGTCGAGCTGTTCTATGGTCCAATTGCCATCTTTTTTAGTGAGTTCTATATAGATGGTATAGTCCTTTTTAGACTCATTTTCTTCCATCGTAGTAAGTTTATAGTCGATAAACTTTTGTTCGTTATAGATGTCATTTTCATAGAATTCGTCGACGTGGTCTACTAGGTAGGTACCGGCGTTCTTGCTCGCTTTATAGAGGTCCTTTACCCTTATATCTACTTCAACTGTCGCCTTATCGTCTTCGATGTTTTCACTCTTTATTTTATAGTCGATAGTAGCGTATTCGTTCAGAATTATTTTTTTATAGCGAAGTTTTTGTTCTTCACTCAAGTTTTGTTCAGCTAAGTAAGTATCCAGTTCGAGCTCTATCTCTTTGTCGTTTTTGATGTATCTATTCATCAGGTTTTCGACGCGTTCACTAGGAGTCATAGAACCCATGCATCCTCCTAAGAATAGACATGCTACGACGATAAACAACAGTTTTATATTATTTTTCATAGTATTCACCTACACCTTTATTATGGCTCTATCCTTTAACATTTATTCATATTGTGATAGAATAGAGGTGGAAGTGATTTTTATGAAAAGATTATTATCGGGTATCAAACCTACCGGCGAGTTTACTCTAGGAAACTATATAGGAGCGATTAGACAATTCGTAGATATGCAAAAAGATTACGAGTCTTATGTCTTCGTCGCGGACTTACATGCTTTGACGGTGTATAACGACCCTGTGGAATTGCACAACAGGATTGAGGAGTTAGTCGGAATATATTTGGCAAGTGGACTAGACCCAGAGTACACCATCCTATTTATCCAATCGGAGAATATGTACCATGCGAACTTATCATGGGTATTGGAGTGCAACAGTTATATGGGCGAGTTGTCGAGGATGACGCAGTTTAAAGATAAATCGCGCGGCAAGAACAACGAAGCTATCTCATGTGGGCTCTTCACCTACCCTGCTTTGATGGCGGCCGATATACTGATGTACGATGCCGATGTCGTTCCCGTCGGAGTCGACCAAAAGCAACACGTCGAACTGACGAGAAACCTAGCTGAGCGTTTTAACAACAAATATGGAGAGACGTTTAAAGTTCCTGAACCGATTATTCCAGAAGCAGGTGCTAAGATATACGACTTACAAAATCCTAGCAAGAAGATGAGCAAGACGGATGAGACCGGTAAGGGCTGCATAATGCTTTTAGAAGATATAGAGTCCGCTAAGAAGAAAATTATGTCCGCGGTGACAGATTCGGATAACAAGATATACTACGATAAGGAAAATAAACCAGGCATATCGAATCTCTTGGTGATTTACTCTTCTTTAGAAGGTGTCAGCGTCGAAGATGCCGTAGAGAAATTTAAAGATTGTAATTATGGAGAATTTAAAAGAGCTGTTGCAGAAAGTGTAGCTACGTTCTTAAAGGGACTACAGGCTAAATACAAAGAGATAGTGGCAAGTGGTCTCATCGATAAAGTATTAGATGAATCGAATAAGAAGGTCCGTTCTATAGCGGAAGCTAAAGTTCAAGAAGTATATAAAAAGATAGGCGTTGGACGTTATTAGTCCGATGCTTTTTTATGCTTTAAACCAAATAAAAAAAGTAACAAGTGATATTCATCTGTTACTTTTAATATGTTAAACTTCTACTCCAGGTGCGCGATACGGATTCGTCATAGATCCGTCGCCTGTTAAGGTACTTGCATACTCAGCTGAAAGGTTTATGACAGGCGCTATGGCACCGTCCGGATTGTTAGTACTCGTATCGTTAAAGTTGCCGTTGCCATAGACTACAAACACAAGAGCATCACCGATTGCACTCATGTTATAAGGCGAGAGCGACCAATCGTGATAACTTGATGATTTGTATAAATAATACGATTGATTTGCTACTCCAGGTTTTCCACCTGCGGTCATTATTTCATCTGCTGTTATTAAACCTACTGGATATGTCATCTTTCCGTTTCCTTTGTCGCTTTCATTTGCTGTAAATGCATCATTCTTTACTTCACATGTGAATTTTGGCTGTGGATTTCCGTTATTTGGATTACTGCTTTGAACTCCAAGTCTTGCATATGCGCCATAGGCTGTTACATTTGTTCCATATCCTAATCCTGTATCAAACGTCCAATATGTTGTTTCTTTTCCTGGTGTACTTCTGTCGTTACAGAATATGGCATCTACTACGTTACTTCCATAACCTGTGTCTACTATGTTCTCTTTGTACCATGTGTCCACTGCTGTTTTGGCTTCACTGTTTGTATCATTAGTTTGGGCTCCCGCTTTTGAGGTACTTGCTACCCCATTGGCTCCCCCAAACATATATCCGACATACTTAGCATCGTTATATTGAGTATTCCATACTTGCCCTACTTTAGCATATCTCGAATCATTGTCCGTTCCATTCACGTATGCTTGCGTTCCATCATAGATTATTCTTAGTGAGCCATCTCCATTTATTCGGACAATTCTCCAGTACATATCTTGACCGTCTTTGTTTTTACCGTATTTGATATAGTTGTTTTGACTTGCTCCCCTATAGTAATAACTAGTACCATAGTCGTCTTCTAAAGCGTATATTCCTTCATCTGTCGTAGCTGGCTCTGCGAAGTTCGGATTTCCCACTTTAGCAGTAGCTTTAAGGCTGTTTAATGTATCTTTTGAAGTTAGTTCTATTTCAACTGCTGCTCCGTCCATGTATATATCCAGCGAGATTATAGAACCGGAGATGTCGTTAGGTGCACCTTCTGCCGTGGTGTCGCGATTGTCTAAGAAGAATTGTAAGTAGTGATTTTCGGAAGCTCCGGCTTTTAGTTCTCCTTCGAAAAGGGCGAAGTTGCCAGAAGTATTGACTGATGCTAAGTTTTTAGCTTCAGTTCCATCGAGTTTAAAATTTATATATTTGTAGTATGCTGTGTCTATTCTTTTATATTTTGCGTATTCAGTCGTAGAGCTCAATAGAGCATCGGTGGCATCTTTCAAATATATTTTATAACTTATATCATAAGTTCCGTTGTTGGATATAGTGAACTCATACTTTTTAGTATCATTCGTTATCTCAGCAGCTTTCTCTGGGTACAAGTCATTTAGAACCATCGCTCCTGTGATGCTCGTGATATTGCCGTCTAAGGTACCGACGGCGATAGATTGATTCTTTTCGTTGCGATTTTCGAGATAGAACAAAGAGTAAGTTATGCCTCCCGACAATAAGACTACTGCAAAAACTGTAAGCACGGTAAGTGTAACGTGAGATTTTATTACTTTATTAAATGCTTTATTCATTTTGACACCCTCTCCATTATCATAATTATACATAAGTATCGAAAATATTTCAATCGTTGATTAGCCTTTAGAAAGAAAAAATGCTAATTTTACACGAATATTTGGAAAAAGTTTATTATAAATATATTTATTCCTAGATTTATCAGTTTTAAAAATATAAAATTTCTCAATCTCAGTTAAATACT
>CAZXXI010000129.1:0-3661 GCA_964644815.1 uncultured Muribaculaceae bacterium | reverse complement strand
ACTTATGTTTTTTTCAATTTTCTTACGTGTTGCATTTCGAACGAAAATTAAGCTTCTATGGCAAGTTTGACAGAGATATGCTTCTGTGTTACAATACTTCCCAAGAAAAGGGGGATTTTTTTGTGGGCAAAGTCGAAGGCATAGTAAAATGGGATTTGAAAACGAACGGTTTTAGAAAAATAAAGACACAAGAGGAAAGAAAAAAAGCCTTGTCTGTCGTCACTTTTGGGGATATCATGCTTCGTTTTTAGGGGACATTTTTAACCCAGAGAATGTATATGCCTCTTTTATGATTAACCATTATCAAAATATATGTACGGTTATTAACGATAAAACGGCGAAAGAGATATTGAAAAAGGGGGACTTGTTGGGAATCGGGCTTTTGTTAATGGATGAATTATTTTTCGACGAGCCATCAGACGGCTTGGTTCTTTTGAGTGCCCAAAAATCTATAGAACAACATATATCTAGAGAGGGAAATCCGAACAATCTTTTGTTACCTTCTCCTCATGGCGTCTTGGGACATCCCTTTGCAGACGATTTATTGAATGTAGTCGCGACTACTATCGAGGAAAAGCCATATGTCATACTACCTAAAAAATAATTGACATATATAGTGTATAGAGTATAATACCTTTGACAAGAAAGGAAGGAAAAATATGGGAATAGATGATATGATTATAGCATTAGTAGAAAGAGATGGCAAAGGCATCGAAAGTATCGAAGATGAACTACAAAAACACATATTAGATATCATCTTCAAAGAAATATCCGAAAGCACTTATCGCTATTTAATAGAGAATGTCGACCACGTCGAGACTGCGCGCGAAGTGTTGTGCGTACTTCGCTATTTCAATGCCCATGTCACATTATCGGGTATAGACTATCTCGATACTAAATTGGACGAACTCGCAAGTATGCCTATAGAAGAACAACAAAACTCGCTCGGTCACATTTTAGAGTCTCTTGTCATCTTAATAGGCGAGGAAAAGTGTGGCGAACTCTTAGCTAGAGTGGCTTTCCATAGAGAAGCTGCCGATAGGGTAATTGCTTTTATCGAAACAGTTTTAAGCGAGAAAGACGAGAGACTGCTCGAACTTTTCGAAGGGCATATCGAAGATTTTAGAGAATCTAAAAGACTGCTCATAGAAATATTTGGAGAATAAACGACGCCTTGGTCGCTTTTTTTTGGCATATCTAGAACTAATTTAAAATAGACTTAAACGAAAGGACAAGTATGTATGGATAAAACAGAAATATTCAAGTCTATTGCAGGGCGAGGGAATGGAGAAATCTATTTAGGTGTCGTAGGAGCTGTGAGAACGGGTAAATCGACTTTTATAAAGAGGTTTATCGAAAACTTAGTCGTACCAAATATCAAAGATGAATATGAGAAAAAGCACTGTTTAGACGAAATACCGCAGAGTGCACAAGGTAAGACGATAATGACGACTGAGCCGAAATTCGTGCCTTCAAACGGAGCGACAATCGAAGTAGGAGAATTTACGACGAATATAAAGCTCATCGACTGCGTAGGCTACGTCATTCCAGCTGCCAACGGTTATGACGATGAGATGGGAAATCCGCGCATGGTCAAGACGCCTTGGACACCGGAGGAGATACCTTTTGTCGAAGCTGCTGAGATAGGAACGGAGAAAGTCATCAAGGACCACGCGACAATAGGAATAGTTGTGACGACGGATGGATCGTTTGGAGAAATTCCAAGAGGGGAATATGTCAATGCCGAAGAAAGAGTTATCAGCGAACTAAAGAGTCTCGATAAACCTTTTATAGTCATCATGAACACCGTTCATCCGACGAATCCCGAAACGGTACGATTATCTAGCGAAATAAGCGAGAAATATGACGTTCCAGTCATGCCTATTAGCGTCGAGACGATGAACGAAGCAAACATCATGGAAATACTTAAAACTGCTCTCATGGAATTTCCAGTTCTGGATGTCAGTGTCAGCATACCGGATTGGATTCACGTCTTAAAGAATACACACGAGATAAAGCAAGAATTTTTAAATAAGATTAGAGAATCGGTGACGAGTGTAGATAAAATTAAAGATATCGACGATATATTGGGACACTTCAGCGAGACTAAATACATAAGTAAGAGTTATATAAGCAATCTAGATGCAGCAACCGGAGTCGTCACTATTAAACTCGAAGCAGAAGATGACTTATATAGAGAGACGTTAAAATCGGTTATGGGGGATGTAGCTATAACAAGAGCAAGCATTTTGAAGATGTTTGTAGACTATACCGAAGGGGAAAACGAGACATTACAAATAAAAGATGCCCTTAAAATGGCTAGAAGTACGGGATATGGTATCATGTATCCAGAACTAAAAGATATGAAATTAGAGACGCCAGAAATCATTAAACAGGGCAATAAATACGGAGTTAAACTCAAGGCAGTTGCCAGTTCTATACATCTCATTAAGGTCGATGTCGAGAGCACTTTTGAACCTATTATAGGAAGTGAACTGCAGAGTAAAGAACTAATCAATTATCTCATGAAAGATTACGAAGTAGATCCTTCTTCTATTTGGAAGAGCGAGATATTCGGTCGAAGTTTAGATGTCATCGTCAAAGAGGGCATCCAAGGAAAATTATCGCTCATGCCCGAAGCGACGAGGTTTAAACTAGGCAGCACGATTACTAAAATCGTCAATAAGGGTTCTAATAATTTAATCGCCTTCGTACTATAGAGGTCTCAAAACAGAGACCTTTTTCGATGGATTTAGGCTTTTCCACAGCGAATTTTTGTAAAATATTTGCCTTTTTTAAACATTTTCGACTATTTTACTTGATTTTTACTAAGGAAATGTGATAATTTATTGATTGTAAGGAAGATATAGCCGGTAAACGGAGTCCTTATAAAATATAAATATAGGAGGTATTTTACAATGAACAAAGGAGATTTAACTGATTTAGTTGCTGCTAAAGCAGGTCTTACTAAGGCTGATGCAGGTCGCGCTGTCGACGCAGTTTTAGAAGGAATCGAAGCAGGACTAAAGAAGGAAGGAAAGGTTACTCTAGTAGGTTTCGGTACATTCGCTGCTAAGAAACGTGCTGCTAGAAATGGTATCAATCCATTAACTAAACAACCACTTTCTATTCCTGAAAAGACTGTCGTTTCTTTCAAAGCTGGAAGCAAATTAAAAGATTCAGTTAACTAGTCAAGTAGAATACGAAAATATTAAAGGCCATGATTAAAATGGTCTTTTTTATTTGTTTCGATTATGATAAAATAGAGAATATGAGAATAGCAGGTGAAGCATATGAATAGTGAAGATTTAAAAGAAAAAGAAAAGAAGGCTGGAAATCCGTTGTTTATCATCGTCATATTCGCGGCTCTTTTGGGTTTTTTATTCTTCGTACCGGAGATATATAAAAACTTCAATGGCAAAATTCCCGATTTCTTCGGAATCGGAGGAAACAAAAGCGAAAATGGCAACCAGCAGGATAACTCTTCGCCGGTGAGTGCATTTTATCAGTTAGGTAACAACGGTACTTTAAAGTTTAACGGTTTGACTTTTACCAATATATCGCTCTCGTCAGATAAAATTTTAAAGTTGACGGTGAATGTCGAACTCCAATCTGAAAAGAGCCTTGAAGCAGGCAAAGGGACTGTCTGCAGAATACAAAG
>CAZXXI010000128.1:0-3789 GCA_964644815.1 uncultured Muribaculaceae bacterium | reverse complement strand
GATAATGCTTTTTTTGAGTTACAAAAATGCTTTTTTAGTAACTCGAAAAAAAATTTAACTTTTTTTCTAGAATGTCACTTAGTTGTCACTTATAATCGCATAAAATAGGGATGTATTTTGGAAAGGAAGGGATTTCTATGGAAATTCTGAAAGTAGAACACTTAAGTAAAATATATGGAAAAGGCGGTACGAAGGTAATCGCCCTGAATGACGTCTCCTTTAGCGTTCAAAAGGGAGAGTTCGTCGCGATTGTAGGAGCTTCTGGTTCCGGTAAGTCGACGCTTTTACACTTAATCGGAGGAGTCGACAGACCGACTTCTGGTAAAGTCTATATCGATGGCAAAGACATATGCAGTTATAACGATGACAAACTAGCTATCTTTAGAAGACGCGACGTCGGGCTCATATATCAATTTTATAATCTAATACCGATTTTAAATGTCGAAGAGAACATCACTTTGCCGATAAAGTTGGACAATCGAGAAGTCGATAAGAAGAGATTAGATGAGCTGTTAAAACTATTAGGCTTGAGCGACCGGAGGAAGCACTTACCAAATGAGTTATCCGGTGGTCAGCAACAGAGGACTTCTATCGGGCGCGCACTCATAACCAATCCGGCGATTATTTTAGCAGATGAGCCGACGGGAAATTTGGACTCGAAGGCATCAGATGAAATCGTCGAACTCTTAAAAAAATCCAATCGCGACTATTGTCAGACGATTATCATGATAACTCACAATATGGAAATAGCTAAATGCGCAGACCGCATCATTCACATCGAAGACGGAAAAATCACTGAGGAAGTATAGAACATGAAAATTTTAAACAGTTTAGCGATTAAAAATTTAAAGATGAATAAGAAACGGACGATAGGTACTGTCATAGGCATAATACTATCGACCGCGCTCATATGTGCTGTCGCCGGAATGGGAACGAGCTTTCATAAGACGCTCGTCGAGAATGCTATAGGTGAGACCGGTTATTATCACTATTCATTTACCGTCGATAAGAAGACATTGGAGATAGTAGAAGCGAACAGATTGGTCAAGAATGTACTTACTGTCTATGACGTCGGTACTGCTAAGATAGAACTTAATGAGGATGGGGGAGCTAACTATATACATGTCCGTTCGACAGCACACTTTACGGAACTTCCTTATCACATAACTGAAGGAAGAAAACCTCTTTATGCGAGCGAACTCGTCATACCAGACTTTTTAGCGAGAGATAAAGGCATAGCGATTGGAAGTACGGTTACTTTAGACGTCGGAACGCGCATGAGTGAAGATGGTTCTAAACTTCACATCTATAATCCTCCAGTAGACGAAACGCCGGAGTATATCGCCAATCCCACTACAAAAACTTATAAGATAGTCGGTACCTATAGTGCTTCTGGTAGCAGGGTAATTCACCGCAATGGTGGAAAAGTATCTACTTTTTATGTCGGCATTTCGGGAGAAGAAATCACGAACGACGTGAATGCCTTCGTCGCCCTTAAAAACCCTAAAAGCGACCGCACTCGTTTCTTGGAAAGTTTGTATGCGACGGGAAGGTTCGATACGCCACAGAAAGCATCACCAGAGACTTATACGATTAACACCAACTATGAACTACTGCGATGGGAAGTCTTTGCCGTCTCCGATTCGACTATCAGCATGATTTATTCTGTATTTATCGTCGTCATCGCCATAATCGTCATAACGAGCGTATTTTGTATAAGAAATTCATTCGCCATTTCGACGATGGAAAAGACTAAACTATATGGAATGCTCTCCAGTGTGGGTGCTTCTAAAAAGCAGATTAAGAAAAGCGTCCTTTTCGAAGGATTTATCCAGGGTCTGATAGGTATTCCACTGGGCATATTGGGTGGCATATTAGCCGTCTTCGTTTTGACTAAATTAATCACTTTGATACTCGGCGATATGCTCTTCGTCAATATCGATCACTTCTATTTCTATATTTCCTATTTACCTGTAGCAGTCGCGGTCATTCTGGGCTTCGTGACTATCTATTTTTCAGCTATATCTTCTGCTCGTAGGGCTAGCAAGGTCAGTCCCATAGACAATCTTAGAAATGCGAGGGATATATCGATAAAGGAGTCAAAGCTTAAAACTCCTAAAGCTATTTCAAAATTGTTCGGTATGGGTGGAGTTCTCGCCTATAAAAATCTCAAGCGAAGCAAAAAAAAGTATAGAACCACCGTCATTTCACTCGCAGTCAGCGTCTTTGTCTTTATCGCGATGAGTTCATTTCTAAACGAAGCCTTTGGAGTCGCGGACGAATACTTTACAGTCACTGATTATAATATAGTAGTACAAAACGAACGCGTCTTGAACGATGAACAGATAGAAGCGATAAGGAATCTTGCCGATGTCGAGTCAAGCAATGTCGTCTATGAAGCTAATAAGAGCTATTTGGACATCTACGATATGGATAAAGTAAAATTTAAAAAATACGAAGAGCCATCTCAAAAATGCCATTTAGAAAATGGACAATCAGTATGCGATGGACCGAAGTACATTAGCATAGACATCATCGGGCTATCCGACAAAGATTTTAGGACTTATATAAAAGACTTAAATCTCGATTATGAGAAAGTAAAAAACAGCGGCATACTTGCGGATTATTATATATATACCGATGAAAAGGGTATAGATACTGAAGCGCGACGTTATACATATAAAAGGGGTGATACTATCTCTGGCAAGATAGGCGAAGAAAACTTCGAGATAGGCGTCGGAGAAGTTGCTAAAGATAAGCCGACTGGGATAGACAAACACTATTACGATGGAGGTTTTATCATCATAAATAAAGATGTCTATACCGATTTTACTTATAATGTATGTTCGTTCGTGTTGGATTCTAAAAATCCGGAGGAGACAGTCAAGGCAATAGACAAGATGAAGACGGGTGCGAATGTCTACAACTTGGAACAAGATTTAAAAGAGAATAGAGCTTTAAGACTCATCGTCAGCATCTTCTTATACGGCTTTATAATCGTCATAACTTTAATCGGAGTTACGAACATCTTTAACACCATCACGGCTAATATGGAACTTAGGAGCAAGGAATTTGCTATGCTAAAGAGCATAGGTATGACCAAAAAAGAATTTTCGCGTATGGTCAATCTGGAGACGATTTTCTACTGCTGTAAAGCACTTTTCTTCGGTATCATCTTGGGTCTCATGGGAAGTTTCGCCTTCTTTAAAGCCTTCCGAAGCAAGAGCAATGGCGTATTCCAAATGCCATGGTTAGCTATTATCATATCTATAGTTTTTGTCTTCATACTAGTATATATCATAATGCGTTTCTCTTTGGCGAAAGTGCGCAGGCAAAACATAATAGAGACGATTAGAAATGATAACATATAGGGAAACTTTTGTTTTCCCTTTTGTGTTATAATGTAGGGGAAGGAAGGTGAGTGCATGAAAGTTTTGTTGATAGAAGATAATGCTGCCATCGTAAATGGGCTGTCGTATTCGTTAGAACAAGCAGGATTCACAGTGACGAGTGTTTCTACAATACGAGAAGCTAGAGTTTTGTTAAAGAGTGACTTCGATATAATCGTTTTAGATATATCGCTGCCAGACGGCAATGGGCTAGATTTTTTTGAAAGCGACATAAGGGAAAATGCTATACCTGTCATCTTCCTGACCGCTCGAGACGACGAAGGGACGATTGTCAAAAGTCTAACGTTAGGAGCGGAAGATTATATAACAAAGCCATTTTCGACCAACGTCTTAATCGCTAGAATGGAAAAAGTATTAAATAGAAGAGAGGCTCGAGCAA
>CAZXXI010000127.1:0-3808 GCA_964644815.1 uncultured Muribaculaceae bacterium | reverse complement strand
TGAACGAAATCTTAAAAAAAAGCCGACTTTAATATTTTTATTAAAAGACATTTCGCGTACATCATAAAAAGTTGTATTTAAGAAGTTGCCCGTTTTATCGTACAAACCTATTAAATCAGATTTGTCATATATTTTTGGGTTTAGTTCAAAATTTGTATATTTTACTTCCATAAAGCACCTACCAACTTTTCATTTTTCGTATAAATCTTTTTTAAGACGTCGTAATGGTTCAGTTCTATGGAGAGGTCGACGGCAAGCGGGAGTTTAAATCCGAGCCGTTTCAAAAGAGTATCAGTCTTTAGAACTGATAAGGTACTTCCCTCGAGTATCAATACGAAGTTATCGAGTACGAATATTTTACTTCCATATAATGCTTCGTTCAAATCGGCCGTTACATTCAGGCAGGATATTCCGTTTTTAGCGATGTAATCGAAAACTTTCTTTTGAGCACTTTTCGTCAACTTTGCGAGCGTACAGTCGAAAGCGATGAAAGTCGGTTTTAACATGAGGTAGCGCAGGACTTTGATTAACGATTGGACCTCGGTAGATAGTTCTTTAATCGGAGTATCTAATATTTTTTCGATGTCGAAAACTGTAGAAAGTTCATCGATTCTGGCGGGTATTTCTCTTTCAGCGATGGATACCTTACGAGCATAGGCTTTTAATTCGTCTCGAGCTGTATATGATTGTAATGGACTATCGAAGACGACTATTATGTTTTTGCGCAAATCTTCAATTGAGCATTGTTTAATATTTTTTCCATTATAGTAGACGGAGTCGTTAGGCAGTTTATTGATGAGCATTTTTAAAAGAGTCGATTTACCAGAGCCACTGGTACCTATCATAGTAACTACTTCTCCCCTCTCGATTTCCATGTTAAAATCGTTAAAGGCGTTGGTAGCATTATAAGCAAAATTAGTATGTCTAAACTCTATAATCTTTTCCATAAACAACTTCCTTTTTTCGTATTATAACAAAATTCATCTATATATTAAAGTAATATTTTTTTTGTTAGTAATCTCTATAATTTCCTCTTCTTTTAAATTTTTAATTTCGCGCATCATGGCACTGCGGTCGATAGCGAGATAATCTGCAAGCACGGTATAGTTAAAAGGCAATTTTATCGTCGAAGATGATTGCTCTTTTTCTAGAATGTGAAAAAATTCTAGGAGTTTGTCTCTTATCGTCCTCTTATTTAGAACTTCTATTCTCTTATTATATGTGTTTATTTTTTTGACCAGTATTTCTATCATGTTGTCGATTAGAATCTCGTGGCATATGAGCCGCTTGCCTATTTTATTTAATAATCTGTCATATTCGACAAAGAGAATTTCTGATTCTTCATCAGCAATGACAGACATCTCTTCGTTCATATAATCGGAAAAGCATCCGCCAAATACGTCGTTTTTTGATAGTTGCGCGACGATGGTTCGATTACCGTTGTAATCGATGCGAATGAGAGAAGCCATTCCATTTAAAACGATGCCTACTTCGTTCGCGTTATTTAAATTGGATAAAATCGTCATATCTTTTTTAAAATGGACTCGGCGAGCATTCAGGTTTTTAAGAAGGTTGTCCATCTCTTCCGGTTTAATATTTTTAAAAAGGGTTATATCAGTCAATTTTATCACCACGAATAATAGTATAGAGGCTTTTTGTTGCATTTGCAATACTTTCTTTGGTTTATGTTTTAGGATAATTATGTTATTATTATAGTGGTGAGGTATATGAAGATTGTAAAACGAGATGGCAGAACGGTCGAATACGACAGCGACAAGATAAGAGTTGCGATTGGAAAAGCCAATGCCGAAGTACAGGAGTCAGAAAAGATAAGTGAAGCTGAGATTGAAAATATCATTTTATTCATAGAGAACATGGGCAAAAAAAGAATGCTCGTCGAGGATATACAGGACATCATCGAAGAGAAGCTGATGGAAAAAGGAAAATATCATTTAGCAAAGACGTATATAATATATAGGTATAAGAGGTCGATAATTAGGAAGTCGAACACTATCGATGCTTCCATTTTATCACTTCTCAAAAATGGCAGTCACGAGCAAGGTGTGTATTTGGATGCCAATCGGCAAAGAGATGTGATGGCTGGAGAAGTAAGTAGAGATTTAGCCTATAGGTTATTACTTCCCCGCAATGTAGTGGAAAAGGAACAGAACAATTTTATAAAATTCAGTTATGTAGAACATTTCACAGAGCCGATTATAGAGAGTTGTCTTTTGAATCTCGATGATATGTTTTCTAAGGGTACAGTCATAAACGGCATAAAGATAGAGCCACCGAAGAGTTTTCAATCTGCTTGCAACATTTTAGTCGAAATCATCGCTTCAGTAGCTAGTACTCAGACAGGCGATATATATGTCGATTTGAGTAGCCTTTTTAAATATTACCACTTGTCTTTTGAAAAAAAATATAGTACTTATGAGACTTTGATGAAAAATTCTTTAACGAGCGATATGATACGAGCTTTAGCGCAAACGCAATCCTTTTTAGAAATGAAGTCTGGGTTGCAAACTATATTCTATCAAATAAATACGATAACTATCGGAAGTGGAATGGTGCCACCTGTCTATTTTCTCATCGATCCGGAATGCATCTCGGATGAGGAGGAAGAAAAGTTGGTCTATGAATTTTTGAGGCAAAAAGGAGACGGCATCAAAGATAAGGATGGTAACCTTTTCGTGCCAAAGTTTCCGGAGATTATATATGCCATGCCGGAAGGCAATATAGAAAAAAGATTCGATTATATAACGAAGGAGCTTTTAGGGATAGCGAGCAATTTCCTCGTCATGAGCAAAAAGAGATTTGTCAATTTCAGAAAGGAGTTGGAACTGTTCAATCAGGGGTCGGTGACGCTCAATCTGGCAAGAGTTGCTCTTGCGAGTATAAACGAATCTAAGGATTTCGATGAACTTTTAGACGAAGTGCTTTCGGTTTGCTTCGAAGGATTCCTTTGTAGAAACCACAACTTACAAGGCATTTATAGTGATAAGAGTCCTATCCATTGGCAATATGGAGCGCTTTATAGATTGAAAAGTATGGAGAGAATAGATTCCGTCTTAAAAAAAGATTCATCTTTTATGAAGCTTTCCGTTATAGGATTCGAAGCAGCTGCGAAAATTCTTGGTTGTAGTGACAGCGACAAAAAAGCTCTGACGGAAAGAATAGTCGACACGGTTAAAAAATGGAATAAAGAATGTATGTATGACATTTTAATCTCTAATTATAGTAAAGATGCGGAAGAGATGTTCGAGAAAGATAGAGACGATATTTCGAAGTTTGGAATAAAATCATACAAGGATTCTTTGGATTTCATGAACGATAATTATTTTAAAGGACAGTTCATATATTTTGAAACAGAAGATATCATCGACTTTTTGAGCAGGGATATATACGAACATAATATAATTATAAAGAAAAAGTCATACTAAGTGTATGGCTTTTATTCAGCTATGCGTATGATAATTTCTCCATTTTTGGAATATAAGTATTTTTCACGGGCAAACCTCGCTATATAATCGGGGTCTTGTAATTTGAGAATCTCGCCACCCAGTTTTGCTTCTTCGTCTAAAAGATTAGTATACTTCTGTTCTAGTTCACTCTTCTCGCGATAATTAGCAAAAATCTTAGGCCAGTAATAGTACATTTTATAGCCAAAAAACGATGCTAAACCGATTATGGTAAAAAAGTAAATTCGCAATCTTCTTTTTTCTAATTTTGTTCTTTTCATAGGCTAACCTCTAGAGCATTATAGCATCATTTCTTTTTGGGTAGCAAGCTTCTAAGTTTAGTTTGT
>CAZXXI010000126.1:0-3876 GCA_964644815.1 uncultured Muribaculaceae bacterium | reverse complement strand
CTTTTAAGACACTTTTGGTTTTAGTGACAGATAAAAGTCCATCTTCTAACTCGTCTACGAGTTTTAAGTACTCATTTATGTCGAATAAGACACAGTAGATGTCTTCTTCCTTTAGGGCAGTTCCATCTATTTTTAAAGTGAGCGTCTCGCCCTTTTTTATGAGGTTAAATTCGTTTTTGCGCATTTCTTTCTTATCTATTTCGATATTAAAAGGTATGTCACCGTTTAAAAGTAGGTAATCTCTATCTGCTTTAACCTTGTAAGTATATGTCTCATCTTTTTTGGTGAAGTTTGTATAATCGATAAAATTATAGATGTTTATATCTTCTCCTGCCATCGAGTTGGCAAGCGCGTTTAGGTTCTCTCTAGCCTCTTTTAAAGATATTTCGGGGGAACTGTCGAGGTGCAACTCTTTCAAGGTGTGCGGTACTAAAAATCCGAGAGAGAGGATGTTCGTTTTTATAAAATTCATCTTCTACTTTCGTCAAATAGTCGTTAGAGCCTTCGAAATACTTGATGTTTAGGATACTCATGACGAATGGGTCTAAAGCTAGTGGTTCAGTGGCGCTGTGCTTGTAGAAATCGACAAGAGCACTAGTAGTTTCGAAGCCGAGAGAGTTCAATAATCTATTCGTTCTAGTGTTACTCACCGAATTGAAATAAGTAATCGTCGGATAGCCATAATATAGGCCATCGTTGACGAGAGTTTTATCTACCCTCTCTATTCTGTAAAAGTCGTCGTCTTCGCTCAATATGGCATCTATCGTATTCTTTGAACGCCTTAGTTCTTGGGATGACACAGACTTCATGTAGGCGTCTTTATTGATAGAGAGATTGACATATGTGTTTAGTCCGACGTCCAAAATGGTCAAAAGCAAGAATACTTTGATGGGAAAGCGTCCTAAGAAAAGAATGTAGATAGCTAAAAGACAAACTGAGAACAATAGGAATACTAGATTGATATAGGTCATACTGGAGTTTTTAAAGAAGATGGTTATGCTACTAAACAAAATTACTAAAGAATTTATCGTGAGCAGTTTTAAGCGTTTATTTTGGGGCATATCTTCGAAGGCCGCAAGTTCGTCTGCTGCAAGTTTTATCAAAAAGAAGGAGAAACAGAAAGAGAAACGGCTGCTCCACCAGATAGGCTGTTGGAACATGTGCCAGATGAGATTGAGTGCATTTAGGGAAAAAGACAGATAGAAGAAGATGACGACTCCGAGTGAGGCTCTCTTCTCTTTTTTATCTATATTGCGATTTAGAAAATAGAAAAGGACGAGCGCTAAGACTAATATAGAAGTATACACTTGGGATACACCTTTAAACTTAAAACCGTTTCTAAGCGATGAACCTGACATCATGAGGTATGGAATCCTATACCAATCGAGCGCTACTCCGTTTAGATTAGCTAGCGAGAAATTAGAAGCTTTACCTTCTAGAAGAGCAAAGAAACTCGGAATGGTGACGAAAGAACTTAAGAGAAGCGCTAGTAAGGTAGATAAAACGAACGACTTCAAAAGTGCTTTTTTGTTCGTCGAAATGAACAGCTGACTTAAAAAATATATTCCTACGAATAGACAAATGATGTAACCTATATAATAGTTACAGATTATAGCTAAAGCTAGAGTTAAAATGTAAGTAATACTCTTACCCTTTTTCAAGAGATTCTCTAGGCCTAAGAAGACTAGTGGTAAAAGGATTATCGAATCTAACCAGATGTAGTTATAATAATAAGCGGAAGTAAAGCCCATCAGGGCATAGACTGTGCTTAAAACGACTATAGATAAGTTCGAGAGCTTCTTTTCTTTTAGATATATGGACATGGTTAGTCCTAAGAGTCCTATGCGAATGAAGGTAACGATGGCGAAGAAAAATGAATAATTCTGGGAATTGGCAAGGGTCATCAAAAGATTTAAAGGGCTAAAAGCGTAATATGTGAGCGACGAATAGAGATTAAAGCCCAATCCCCCACTCCACGAGTGTAAAAAGTTGCCAGATGAAAGTGCTTCTTTTAGAGCCATTATAAAGCCAGAGTACTGTTCGTGAGAGTCGAATATCTCGAAGTTTATGTTGCCAAACGGTATGTAGTTTAAAAGACAAGCAGCACCTAAAAATAGCATAATAGGAAGTAAAGCTGATAGAACACATGTAAGTGTCTTTTCGCGTTTAGTTTTATTCATAATTCCACCACCCTATAAATTTATTATACCTTAATCTCCAATTAAAAAAAACGATTTTTGCAACCATTTTTAGAATTGCTTAGGAGAATGAATCATATATAAGTTTATTAATTAAAATCAGCGATATTTTTATTTTTCAAAAAGTGCAAAATTGCTCTTAAACGCCCTATCTAAGCCAAAAATTTGACTTTTACTGTCGATTATGTTTTAATTGAGATGAAGAACACATCTATGCGTCGTTTCTCCTTTTTTACCTCAAAATCAACATGAATTCCATACAACTTTTCTCAGGGGAGTTTTGGTAAAGGAAAGGAGGTGTTCGTTTTATGCGTAGTAAGCTTAAAACGGTGCTAGGGTTAATCCTAGCACTAGCCGTCCTTGTACTCGTTTGTGAGAACGACTAGCATTTAAAAAGACACGTATAGATCCTTGAGGTATCTTGCGTGTCTCCACCACAACGGAGATACACATGTATGCATGTGTTCTTCCTATATAAAGTATATATTACTTGTCACTTTTAGGCAAGCATTTTTTTATGGCTGTACACCAGCAGCGCGATAAGGATTGGTCATAGTTCCATCTCCGATGAGTTCACTTGCATACTCTTTTGAGAGGTTTATAACTGGGGCTATGGCACCACTCGAATAGCCGCTATACGTAGCGTTCAAGTCACCGTTTGAAGAGACTACGAACACAATAGCACCACCGTAACTGCGCTCAGGCGAAAGAGACCAACCGTAATAAGTCGATGACTTGTATAAATAATATGATTGGTTTACTGTAGTATTTTTTCCACCAGCTGCCATTATCTCATCTGCTGTTATTAAGCCCACTGGATAAGTTAAATCTCCGTTTCCTTTGTCGCTTTCGTTTACTGTGAAAGCATCATTCTTCACGTCACATGTGAATTTTGGCGCTATATTATCTGTCTTCCAGTATCCTATTCTTACCGTCGCTCCATAGGCTGTTGCCATACCTCCATAGCCTCTGCCTGTATCATCACTCCACCCTGTTGTAGCTTTTCCTGGCGTACTTCTATCGTTACAGAAGATGACATCTACTACATTATTTCCATAACCTGTATCTACTATATTTTCTTTGTACCAAGTGTCTATCGCCTTTTTGGCATCGCTATTAGTTTCGTTTGCTTGAGCATCTGCCTTTGATGTACTTTCCGCTCCATTCACTCCTCCGAACATATATCCGACATATTTATTATCGTTATTTATAATATTCCAAGGTTGCCTTATTTTAGCATATCTCGAATCACTGGCAGTTCCGTTCGCAAAGGCTTGTGTTCCATCGTAGATGATTCTTAAACTGCCATCACCATTTATTCTGATGATTCGCCAGTACATGTCCTGTCCTTCTTTGTTTTTACCATATTTGATGTAGTTCGTTTGACTTGCTCCTCTATAGTAGTAACTAGTTCCATAACCGTCTTCTAAAGCATATATTCCTTCATCTGTTGTAGCTGTTGTAGCAAAGTTTGGATTACCTGAGTTGACATTGGCGATTACTTTATCAAATGGTGACTCACTACCTCCCTCTGTTATGTTAAACGTGCTAGAGAAAGCTGCATTTATATCTGCTGTCTGGTCGACACTATCTAAGTTTTCTAGTGTTACAGTTAGTCTATAGTAGTATTTAGCGCCTACTGGCAATTCTATATTTTTAGATAAAGCTTTTGTTGATG
>CAZXXI010000125.1:0-3910 GCA_964644815.1 uncultured Muribaculaceae bacterium | reverse complement strand
GTATGGCTCATTACCAGAACCGACTGTCGCGTATGGCTATGTCTTTGCCGGTTGGTTCACATCGCTCGCGTACGATAAGCAAATTACACCGGAGAGCATCGTCGATTTGAGCGAAGACCAAACTCTATATGCCAAGATTGATCCTAAGACGGTTACAGTTACTCTTGATGCCGATTATGGCCATTTCACCGATGGTACTAATAAAAAAGTTTTACAGTTAGAATATGGTCAAGAATATGGCGATTTACCTATACCAACTGGTTATGGAGCGTGTAATTCAGACGCTGACGGCTGGTATATAGAAGGTTCTAGTGGCGTAGTAATAAAACCGACAGATAAAGTTACGAAAGCAGAAGACCATAGACTATTACCATCGTATTATAACTGTTTTGTCACAGGAACACTCGTTTATACTCCTAATGGTTATGTGCCAATCGAAAATTTAAAAGCGGGAGATTTGATATATTCTTATAATGAGATTACAAAAAAGTTAGAAACATCTTCTATTTCACGTACTTTTGTTCATGAGGTGAATAATTATTTGAAAGTAACTCTCGAAACAGGGGAGATAATCGAAGTTACAAAGAGTCATCCATTCTATAATCCTTTGACTAAAGAATGGCAAAAAATAGGTTCATTTAAAGCTGGCGATTATGTAATGGATAAAGATGACAACAAGGTAAAGATTGTCTCTATCGAAAAAAGTGAAGAAAAGATTACCGTTTACAATTTAGAAGTCGATGGCAATCATAACTATTTTGTAACAGAAGATAATATTTTAGTACATAATAAAACTATTGTTTGTTAAAAGTTTTAGAGAGTAGGTATTATTTATGAACGATAATTTAAAAGATGATAAGTCCATTGATGAAAATAATTCTAGAAGAACTAAGATAGTTTTAGGAGTAATCCTAGTTGCTAGTCTAGTCGTCCTTGTAGGAAGTCTAACTTATGCTTATTTCATATCTGAAGGTGTTAAGAGGAACCAAACAGTAGATATCGAAACCGGTACGATGGAGATAACTTTCTCGGATGGCGACGAAGGAATGAACGCCGAATTAAACTTTGGTGAATCAGCTCTAAAAAAGTTTGCGATTAAGAATACGGGAACTTTGGATGTACCGATAAATATCTATTGGGAGAACTTAGTCAACACTTATCTCGAGGGAAGTCTAACGTATACACTCTCCTATTCAGAGGTACAGTCCGGTACTTATACAGATATCGTTACAAACGAAAATGTACCGAGAGTGAGTAGTCCATCTAAGAGGATGTTAGCGAGCAACATCACGATACCAGTAGGGAAGACATATTACTACAATTTGAAAGTGTCACTAAATTATTTAGATGATGTGAACCAAGATGACGATATGAATGCAAGTTTTAGTTCGACGTTTAAGGCAACCGACGTGAGAGAAGTCATGAAACATACGTTAAGTTTTAATGCAGGTGATGATATAACAATAGAAGATGTTTCAGTAACTGAAGGTGAGCCTTATGGAATACTTCCAGAGCCAACTGTTGCTTATGGTTATTCTTTTGGAGGATGGTACACCTCTTTAGCTTACGACAAGCAGATTACCCCAGAGACTATCGTCGACTTTAGTGAAAATCAGACTTTATATGCCAAGATAGAACCTAAAACAGTAAATGTTACTCTTGATGTCGATGGTTACTTCCCAGGAAATTTCTCTGATGGTTCAAGTAAAAAAGTTATACAATTAAAATATGGCGAAGAGTATGGAGAGCTTCCCGTTGCAGACAATATTGGAGAGTGTCATACCTCATCTACTGGCTGGTATGTAGAAGGAACTAGCGAAATAGCTATTAAACCTACTGATAAAGTTACTAAAGCTGAAGATCATACCTTATATCCGATATACCGTTCTTGTTTTACCGCGGGGACACTCGTTTATACTCCTAATGGATATGTGTCAATCGAAAACCTCAAGGTCGGAGATTTGGTGTATTCTTATAACGAAACCACGAAAGAAATAGAAGTATCGTCTATAAGAGAGACTTTTATCCACCAAGTGAGGGAATATTTAGAAGTGACTTTAGAGACAGGTAAGACAATAAAGGTTACCAAAGAACATCCATTCTACAATCCTGAAACGGACAAGTGGCAGATTATCGGAGAATTTAAAGTTGGAGATTCTGTAATGGATGACAATGGTAACAAAGTAAAGATAGCGACTATTAAAAATACTGGTGAAGATACAATTGTTTACAATTTAGAAGTCGATGGAAACCACAACTATTTTGTGACGAAAGATAACATTTTAGTACATAATAAAACTTGTTAAGTGAAGGGAGAATTAAATATGAAAGATGACAAAAAGCCAAATTCGGGGGGAGGGGGTAGCTTCTAAGAAATCTTTATTGATTTTAGGAGTAATATTCATAGCTAGTTTAGTAGTATTAGTAGGAAGTATGACGTATGCTTACTTCATATCTGAAGGTGTTAAGAGGAATCAGACAGTCGATATCGAAACTGGTACGATGGAGATAACTTTCTCAGATGGCGACGAAGGGATGAATGCCGAATTAAACTTTGGAGAATCAGCTCTAAAGAAGTTTGCGATTAAGAATACGGGAACTTTGGATGTACCGATAAACATCTATTGGGAAAACTTAGTTAACACTTATCTCGAAGGAAGTTTAACGTATACACTTTCTTATTCAGAGGTGCAGTCCGGCACATATACGGATATCGTAACTGATAAAAATGTTCCTAGAGTGAGCAGTCCATCTAAGAGGACGTTAGCGAGCAACATCACGATACCAGTGGGGAAGACATATTACTATAATTTAAAAGTGTCACTAAACTATTTAGATGATGTAAATCAAGATGAGGATATGAATGCAAGTTTTAGTTCGACATTTAAAGCAACGGATGTGAGAGAAGTCATGACGAGAACGATAAGTTTCAATACAGGAGATAGCTCTACGGTAGAGGACGTAAAAGTCTTAGATGGTGAGCCTTATGGAGTACTTCCTGAACCAACTGTTGCCTATGGATATGCCTTTAGAGGTTGGTATACTTCTTTAGCTTATGACAAACAGATTACTCCAGAGACTATCGTCGATTTAAGTGAAAATCAGACTTTATATGCCAAGATAGAACCTAAAGTAGTCAATGTTACTCTCGATGCAGGAGTTGGACATTTTGGCGACGATTCGACCATTAAGACTAAAGTTATTCAGCTGACATATGGTGAGCCTTATGGTGACTTGCCCCTTATTAATGATTATGTCTGCGTAGATGGTTGTTATATTAATGGCTGGACATTTAGTCAATATTCGACCTATTCAATAAAAATCTACTGAGTTAGTTACAAAGGCGGAAGACTATACACTTTATCCATGTGTTATCTTCTGCTTTACCGAGAATACACTCGTCTATACTCCTAATGGCTATGTACCAATTAAAGACCTCAGAGTAGGCGATACAGTGTATTCTTATAATGAAGAGAGCAAAGAGGTCGAGATTTCTCCTGTTACTGCACTCTTTGCACATAAAGATAGTGAATATTTAGAGGTAACATTGGAAACTGGTACAAAGATAGAAGTTACATCAGGTCATCCATTCTATAATCCAGAGACTGGAAAGTGGCAAGAGATAGGCAACTTTAAAGCTGGAGACTATGTGATGAATAAAGATAATAATAGAGTTAGAATAGAATCTATAGAAGAGATTGGCAATAAAGAAACAGTCTATAACTTAGAGGTAGATGGAAATCACAACTATTTCGTAACAAAAGATAATATTTTAGTACACAACAAGACGTAGAGTGAAAATTCACTCTTTTTTCTTTACACCCATAAATCATGTTTATCTTTACTTTTAGTGTTAAACTTTATAAAATTTAACTAGAGTAGGATGTGATGGTATGACACAGGGTATGAC
>CAZXXI010000124.1:0-3910 GCA_964644815.1 uncultured Muribaculaceae bacterium | reverse complement strand
ATCATAATTTTTTTCTCCTCTCTAAATTTATCCCTCTACTTATTATTATACCGGATAGATTTCATTTTTCTCATCGAAAGGGTGCAAAATGGCACAAAAATAGAACATGCGTTCTATTCTAAATCGTTTTATAGAACGGATGTTCCTTTTATTTCATTAAATCTTTTAGAGTATAAAGGATGTCGAGAGCTTCTTTAGGGGTAGTTGCATCGATGTCTATTTTTTCGAGTTCCTTTATTATTTTTTCGGTTTCTTTATCGTTTTTAGTACTTTCGTCGAAATTGAACGATAGTTGATTTTGAGTGATGAGAGGTGTCTTCGATGTGTTTTCGTAAGAGGATAAGATTTCTTTGGCGCGATTTATGAGAGTATCCGGCATTCCCGCTAATTTGGCGACGTGAATTCCGTAACTCTTGTCGACAGCACCTGGTTCTATCTTGTGGAGAAAATAGATGTTGCCGTTTTCCTCTTTGGCACTGACGTGAACGTTTTTAATCGACGATTGCGTTTGTTCGAGTTCAGTAAGCTCGTGATAATGTGTCGAGAAAAGCGTCTTGCACTTTATTTTGGCATCGACAAACTCGAGGATAGAACGCGCAAGACTCATGCCATCGAAAGTAGCCGTACCGCGTCCAAGTTCGTCGAAGAGAATTAGAGAGTCGACTGTAGCATTTTGGATAGCGTTGTTCGCCTCTTTCATCTCGACCATGAATGTACTTTCGCCACTAACTAAATCGTCGGAGGCTCCGATGCGCGTAAATATTTTGTCAAATATAGGCATATCGCAAGATGAGGCTGGAACGAAAGAACCCATCTGTGCTAAGACGACGATGATGGCAAATTCTCTCATATATGTACTCTTACCCGACATATTAGGGCCGGTTATAAGAAGAGTATTGGTCGTATCGTCCATCAAAATAGAATTGGGTACATATTCTTTCTTGCTGACACTTTCGACAACCGGGTGTCTACCATCCACTATATTTACAATATGCTTGTCATTCAAAGTCGGTCTTACCAACTTCAAGTCTTCGCTCACTACCGAAAGGCTAACTAGAGCATCTAATTCACTTATCGCACTAGCGAGGTCCAATAGGTCGTGAACACGGTTTTGTACTTTTTCCCTTATTTCGGTGAAAAGAGCGTATTCGATTTCCATGATTTTTTCTTCGGCATTTAAAATTAGGCTCTCTTTTTCCTTAAGTTCGGGACTGATATAGCGTTCGGCATTGACCAGCGTCTGCTTCCTAATCCAACCGTATTCCTCTTTTATCTTATCTTTATTGGCGTTAGTTACTTCTATAAAATAGCCGAATACTTTGTTATAGCCCACTTTTAGGTTGTTTATGCCGGTCAGTTCTTTGGCACTTTGTTCTATGCCACTTATGAAATCTTTGCCACCCTTCCTTATCGATTTGAGTTCATCTAGCTCAGCGTTGTAGTTTTCTTTGATGAGCCCACCTTCCTTGATGGTGACGGGTGCATCTTCGTCTATGGCTCTAGTGATGAGGTCGTGTAAGTCAGCAAAGGTATCTATATCGTATGGAAAGTCGATGGCTTTGATGGTTGCAGCGATAGAAGGAAGGACGCCTAGCGAATTGTTCAACTGCAGTAAATCGCGCGCGTTAGCATTTCCACAGGCTATCTTACCACATAGCCTTTCGATATCGTAAACTTCGTATAAATCTTTGATGAGCGCACTTCTTTCTATAAAGCATTCGTTTAGTTTAGTTATTTTGTCGTAGCGTTCTTCGATTTTTTCTTTGTCACAAAGCGGCTTTAACATCCAGTTCTTTAATCTGCGCGAGCCCATCGCTGTCTTACATCTATCTATGAGCCAAAGAAGAGAGTTCTGCCTTTCTTTTTGGCGAAGAGTTTCAAAGAGTTCCAAATTTCTTATAGTATGAACGTCCATGAAGAGATAATCCGAATCGGATAAGGTATTTACTTTGCTGAAGTGATCAATTCTTCTCAATTCTTTTTCGCATAGATAATAGAGAATATGTCTAATCCCTTTAACTGTTTTAAGGTCTAAACCATCGATGAAATCTAAGTCTTTCTCATAGACCTCATCGATGATGGTTATATCTATATTATAGATGTTTTTAAGCGTATCTTTTAAGGCGTCAGAAAAGTCGGTCATGACTATTATTTCTTTAAACCCGTTGTTGATGACGACGTTTAAGAGCTTCTGTTCATCTTTGTCGATAGTCGTCGTATTGAGTTCGCCCGTCGAGATATCGGCAAATGTCACTACATAGCTCGTCGGATACTCTAAAATGCTGCCCAAGTAGTTGGATTCTTTGTTGTCTAAAAATTCCAAGTCGACCATCGTTCCTCGGCTGATGACTTCTGTAACTTCCCTTTTGACCATACCTTTAGTTGTTTTAGGGTCTTCCATCTGTTCACATATGGCAACTTTAAATCCCTTTTTTATCGCGTCTTGAATATAGCCTTTAATGGAATGATGAGGTGCTCCACACATCGGAATTCGTTCGGATAAGCCGGCGTTTTTGCCGGTCAAAGTGAGGCCCAGTTCTCTACTCGCGATTAGGGCATCGTCGAAGAATAACTCATAGAAATCACCTAGACGATAAAAGAGGAGAATTCCTTCGTAATTCTTTTTGATGTCATAGTATTGTTTCATCATAGGACTTAATTCTTCATAATTTACTTCCGCTATCTTCATATTTCAAAACCTCGTACCGAATATTATAATACAAAATGTATTTTAATAAAAGAAAAAAGTGGTCTATTTAGTTCCACTTTTGGTATATGGATCGTGAAATTCTGCTGTCACTTTTCTCGTCTTGGGATTGATTCTAATCGTGATAGTGCAATCGTCCAAAAAGCGACCAGCTTGTCTCGGGTCTTGAACGAATTTGTCGCCATCTTCGATATCTTTAGTGACATAATCGGGGATTAAATCGGCCACTTTTAAAGTGTACGTCTTATATGTGATATCATCGATTGTTTCGTTTTCATAGCCCTCTTCATGTGCTGCAACACCGTCTAAAATTCTTCGATAGTTATCGTAACCGTAATCTGCTGCTCCCGTCTCTATCAAGTCGACTTTGGTATTAAAGCTCTTTATCTTTACCGAGTCGGCAGACTTCATTATGTTGGGTATGATTAAAATCATGAGCAGAGCCAAAATAGTCATAACGCCCAATAATTCGACGATAGTAAATCCTTTTTCTTTCATGTATATCACCTATTCTTTTAAATAATTGTACCAGATATTTGGCGAGTTGTCACTCGTTATGTGATATTTGAAAAAACAAACATTATTTTTATATAATCGAAGAATTGTTAAGTGATTATATAGATTTTTCTAGAACCGTTTTGTATAATATTTACTAGAGACATATTTCAATAGGTGTACCTCCACGAAACTTTATGTGACGAGGAGGTGATGAGATGGTAACGCATAATTTTAATTCTACTTTAATGATTTGGAATATTTAGTAGTTGTGATAATCATACTAGCTTTGATTCTTTTCATCATTGTAGCCCTTGCGGTCATTTTGAAATCAAAATAAAACACCTATTTCGGTAGGTGTTCCCATTTAGTGGAGAGACATCTTGCAACAAAAGATATGTCTCTTTTTGTTTTGCCTGAAGATTAGAAAGGTAAAAAATAATTGTTCTATTCTTCAAGATTATTATATACTATTCCCAAAAATATTTCAACGACGAATTTAATTCTTGTGAATAGATTGGAGACTATACTAAGGCATATTTAATTCTTTGTCAAGTATAATAGTCCTCTCATATTATATGTCAGTTGATTAATATTATGCAAAATAGTAATAGTAACAAAAAAAGCAAACTCCTGTAATAAAGAGTTTGCGTAATTTCACAATGGCGCCTGATGCGGGACTCGAACCTGCGACCTAACGGTTAACAG
>CAZXXI010000123.1:0-3912 GCA_964644815.1 uncultured Muribaculaceae bacterium | reverse complement strand
GAGATTAGAAGAATTTTAAAAGAACTGAATAAAAAACGTTTTTAAAACATTAAAAAAGCAACCATAAAGGTTACTTTTTTAAGCGGCGCTTGGCGCCAACACGGGTTTGATCCTTTAGACTATAAATAGTTTACTCAGACCAAGATGTAGATATGATAACATCTACGACATTATCATATGCACATTACAAAGAGATTATACCAAACATATTTTTAAAAGTAAATACATCGGATAAAAATTTCTCGTTTGTTGTTACTATTTTACACCAAATATCGCTAATGTCAATAATTTTCACGTCAACTTAAACCTAAGTTATCCCATATATGACGTCAAGACGACTTCTAAATTTTAATGAGACATGCAGCAAATAAAAGCATATTATAAATATTATTTTTATATTCTTGTAAAGTTATTACGATTGAGCGTAATAACTTTTAAAATTTAGAATTTATTACTCCGATAGTATATTAATTAAAATTAAGCATGCCAAAACGACTTGTCAACTCCCTCTATTTATGCTAAAATACTAATGAAATCAGGTGAGATTACATGGAAACAGCATTATTGATATTATCGGGAATATTGATAGCCTTAGTATTATTACAAAGTGGAAAAGCCCAAGATGCAGGACAAATCATAACAGGTGGTAACTCCGAACTATTCCAAGTACAAAAGGAAAGAGGAGTAGAACTATTCATAAGTAGACTTACTTTCGTAGTAGGTGTCGCCTTTATGATACTCGCGTTCCTTATCATGTTTACAGCATAAAGAGTACACTTCGGTGTATTTTTTTTAATTTGCTAAGACAAATATGCTATAATAAGACTGAAATATAAAGAGTCTATGAAAGAAAGTGTGATACGATGAAAGAAAAATGTTTAAAAGCTCTTAAAAACTTACAAAATGCCGTCACTACCGAAGAATTGGTTTCCCAAATGGGTAATCTCTCTATCGAGGAAATCGGTGAAGTACAAAAAGTTTTAAACGAAATGGTCCAAAACGGCGAGATATACTATACCAACAAGGGTAAATATATTTTGTTCGAAAATGCTCAAGACATCAAAATAGGCGAGATAGATGTCAATCCTAAAGGTTTTGGCTTCCTACTTCTACCTGGAGACGATATCCATATCGAGAAAAATATGCTCAATGGAGCTATCGACGGCGACACCGTCATAGTCGAAATAACTGCCCGCAAACCGAAACTGGAAGGTCGCGTCTTGAGGATATTCAAAAGAAATCTGAACAACCTAGTCGGTCAAGTAAAATACATCCATGGCAAGCCTTTCATGAACCTCGAGGACAAGCGCAAACTCATCATCGAACTCGACCCTAAAAGTGCCTCTTCCTGTGTCGATGGCACTGTCATCACGGCCTCCATCATCAAAGAGCTCAAGAAAAATTACTATCTAGCGAGAGTCGATACTATAATCGGCCATAAGGACGACGCCGGCGTCGACATCTTGACTATCGCCTACAAACACGAAATATATCCAGATTTTAGCAAAAAGACTTTGCAAGAGATAGAAAACATTCCGACCGAAGTAAAAAAAGAAGAATTGGTCGGAAGAAGAGACTTGACAAACGAGACGATATTCACTATCGATGGGGCCGACACCAAAGATATCGACGACGCGATTAGCTTGACTAAGAAAAACGGCAATTACTTCTTAGGAGTCCACATCGCCGACGTATCGCACTATGTTCGCGAAAAGACAGCCCTAAACGAAGACGCTTTAAACCGCGGTACTAGTGCTTACCTCGCCGACACGGTCATTCCGATGTTGCCGCACAAACTATCAAACGGCATCTGCTCGCTTAACGAAGGCGTCATAAGACTCACCGAATCGTGTGTCATGGAAATAAATCCTAAAGGCGAGATTGTCGACTTCGACATCTTCGAAAGTTACATAAAATCTGCCAAAAAGATGACCTACACTGACGTCAACGAAATAATAATGCGAAACAACGTACCTGCCGGGTATGAACCATACGCCGACATTCTCAAAGACATGAACGAACTCGCGCACATCTTAAAAAATAGACAGACGAGGGAAGGCTCTATCGATTTTGAACTCGACGAAGCTAAAATAATATGTGACGAATCCGGTCGTGCGTGCGACATCCAAAGGAGAGTTCGCGAAGATGGTGAGAAACTGATAGAACAGTTCATGATTGCCGCAAATGAGACGGTTGCATCTTGTATCGAAAACATGGACTTACCTTTCATCTACCGCGTCCACGACGTTCCTTCTGAAGAGAAGATTCAAGACTTCTTAAAGTTCGTCTCTCTTCTCGGCTACCAAGTCAATGCTAAGATTAAAGACATAACACCTAAGACGATGCAAGCGATACTCGACCAGTTAAAAGACAAAAAGGAATACGAAACTCTTTCTGCCAACCTTCTCCGCAGTATGAAAAAAGCCAAATATCAAAGGGAAAACATCGGCCACTTCGGGTTGGCTAGTAAATCATATACGCACTTTACCAGTCCGATAAGGCGTTATCCCGATTTATTGGTCCATAGATTGCTGAGAAGATATCTCTTCGAACACAAAATAGATGACAGCATCAAAGAATTAGAGCCTATGATAACCTATATTGCTGAACAATCCAGCGCAAGAGAACTAGCTGCCGTCGAAGCCGAAAGAGAAGTGGACGATATGAAGATGGCCGAATATATGGAAGGCCACATCGGCGAAGAATACGAGGGCAAAATATCTGGTCTTACCAACTTCGGTATGTTCGTCGAACTCGATAACTTGGTCGAAGGCTTAGTCCACATCAGTGCGATAGGAAACGAATATTTCCATTACAACAGCGACATCATGGCCATCGTCGGAGAGACGTCTAAAAAGATGTATCGCCTAGGCGACAGAGTAAAAGTAAAAGTAGTAGGTGCTAATAAAACCGAAAAACAGATAGATTTTGAAATAGTTGGGGGAGAACGAGATGGAGATAAAGAACAGGAAAGCACACTTTAATTATTTTATTGAAAAGACGTACGAAGCGGGCATAGTTCTCACCGGTACGGAGATTAAATCTGTCCGTAAGGGAAGTGCCAACTTCAATGACGCCTATGTAACCATTCGAAATGGCGAAGCATACTTAATAAACATGCACATCTCTAAGTACGAAGAGGGCAACCGTTTTAACCACGACGAGAGGCGCGACCGCAAGCTTCTCTTACACAAAAACGAAATAAAGAGATTGGGCACCGAAATACAGAATGCCGGTTATACGCTCATACCTATCAAACTTTATTTCAAAGGAAACTATGCCAAAGTTCAAATCAGCCTCGCCAAAGGTAAAAAACTGTATGACAAACGCGAGACGATAAAAAAACGGGATTTAGAACGCGAAAATAGATACTAAATAATATAGACACAAAACATACTTAATCGTTTGTGTCTTTTTCTATTTCTCGACAAAAATTTTAAAGTAAATACTGTATACTAGATAAGAAATGCTAAACTTTAGTGAGTAGTTGCAATTTGGCTTGCCTTAACACCCTTTGGAGTGGTATAATTTAAGCATAATAGTAGGATATGAATATCATATAAAATAAAAGCGGAGGAATAGTAATGGATAAAAAGAATAATAAAACCAAAGCAGTATTAGGAGTAATCTTTGTTGCGAGTCTCGCGGTTATCATAGGCTCTCTTTCTTATGCTTACTTTAGCTTAGAGACGGGAGAAGTAAAAAACCAAGAGTTATCAATAACTTCAGGAACTATGCGCATGACCTTCAGTGACAACGACTCTGGTTTCAATGGCTCTTTGAACTTCGGGGAATCAGCAGAGAAATTGTTTATACTAGAGAATACTGGAACACTACCAACAGTCGGTAAGATAAATTTTGTCGATATGATAAACACATATCTAGAAGGGTCACTTACTTATAAACTAGATT
>CAZXXI010000122.1:0-3929 GCA_964644815.1 uncultured Muribaculaceae bacterium | reverse complement strand
GGTCTGTTCGCGTTCGTCGTGACCACCGCCGATGCCGGTTCCTCTTTGACGGCCGACGGCATCGATTTCGTCTATGAATATCAAACAAGGCGCGTTGTGTTTAGCTTCTTTAAACATATCTCTTACGCGGCTAGCTCCTACTCCGACGAAAAGTTCGACGAAATCAGAACCGCTTATATAATAGAAAGGAACGTTAGCTTCACCTGCTACGGCCTTAGCTAATAGCGTCTTTCCAGTTCCTGGAGGACCTACTAAGAGGACACCTTTTGGTATGCGAGCTCCAAGCTTTTGGAACTTCTTGGGATTTTTAAGGAAGTCGATTAATTCTCTTACTTCCTCTTTTTCTTCTTTAAGACCGGCTACATCGGTAAACTTCACTTTGCCTCCGTCGGCGTTCAACTTTGCAGTACTCCTTCCGAAGTCCATAGATTTGTTGTTGCCACTCGAAATTTTAGAAAATAAGTACATAGTAGCTATTACTAACAATACGATTGGCAAGACGTTGACAGCGAGTGCTAGAAGCGCTGAACTTCCCGGGTCCTTGTTCGTATTGACTTTAAATTCCATCGTATCGGCATATGATAAGATTTTAGCCATAACCGTCTCAGAATAAGGAACTGTGAGTTTGAAGTTTTCGGTCTTCTTGTAGTCTTTGAGTTGTCCTTCGATAGTATAGATGCTAGAGCCGGCAGATGGAGTTATCGTTATTTCTTTCATGTCGTCTTGACTCATCTTTTCTATGAACTCGTCATAGGTAAATTCGTGAGTTACAAAGCGAGATGCGCTGTAATAGTAAACTGCCCCTAACATAATCACCAGTAAAATGCCATACATGGTCAGTGATTTCACCAGATTATTGTTTTTATTTTTTTTCATTAAAATTTCCTTCCTTTTTCGTACCTAAGTATTATATCATATTTTTCTTTAAAAGAAATATCAAATTTGCTTTTCTTTAAACCGGGAATCCAGAGTATTGTGTCGGTCGCATCGACGAGGATGGGCCAGTCGTCGCGGAGACGTTTATCTATCTTTTCGTCGATAAAAATAGTTTTAACTTTTTTGGTACCAGCTAGATTTTTAACAGCCATGACATCGCCTTCTCGGCGTGTCCTTATATATAATGGCAAATTTAGGTCTTTTGAATTCAGTCGAATCGTATAATTGCTGGTGTCTTCATCATTAGCTGCATATCTAATGACTCCTCCGGTTGGTAAAACGGTATGCTCTTCGAGCAATATTTTGTACGGAGCTTTTTGACTGTTTTCCTTTTTAAAAATATTGATATTACCATATTCTTTTGTGATGGTGTAGCCTTCCGGTAAGTCTATAGAAAAGTTTTTGCCCGAAGAGATATTTTTTAGTATGTTTTGAATATGAATTTCTTTTATTTTGACGATGGAATCGCCATACTTGTCCTTGAGTACTCTTTCGAGCAATTTCTTTTGGAGAAAAGAATCTAGTTCTAGAAATTTTTGAACGTCTATTCGACCGTCTTTGTATGCTTTAATGGAGGCATCTTGGACGAGTTTGTCGATAAAATTCGTAGTCTCTTCGAGCTCTTCGCTGAATTTCAAAAATTTCGCATGCACCTTGGGTGTCTCGTTTTTGAAAAAAGGTAATATTTGGTGGCGATAGCGGTTGCGAGTATAACTGTCCAAGTCGTTAGTAGAGTCATGGACAGATGGGATTCCATTTAATTCGTCGTATTCTTCAATCTCTTTTTTTGTATAAAAGATGAGCGGTTTAATATAGGTTAGTCCGTTTTCAGAATAAACTTTAGAGAATCCCATGTAACCTTTGAGGTTCGAGCCTCTTACAAGGCGCATTAGTACAGTCTCGATTAAGTCGTCGCCATGATGGGCAGTAGCTATGTACTCAGTTTTATATTTTGAACATAGTTCTTTATAGAAGTCATATCTCTTCTTGCGGTAATAGGCTTCGTCGAAGGTTCCCTTTTCTAGACGTATACTTTCGAAAGGCATATTTCTTTTGGCAGCTTCGCTTGCGACGAACTTTAAATCTGCGGGGCTCTCTTTTCTTATATTGTGGTCGACATGTGCGACGACGACTTTATAGCCGTTTTTACATAACAAGTCCAAAAGACACATGGAGTCCTTGCCACCGGAGCAACCGAGTATTATATAGGAGTCTAGCGGTATAGCAAGCGTTTTAAGAAATTCTAGCGTTTTATCCATAGTAATTTCGCCCCTTTCCTGTGCATATTCTATCAAATATACACATTTTTGCAACCGCTATCTGATGCTTAAACGATTTCTTCACGAAGTTTTCATCTTCAGGTTGACAAAGTAGGCGTCTCTAACGGCATTTAAAAATTCTCAAGAGCAGTTAGCTTATTGAGAATTAATCGTTAGACGTTTAATATTTGTTAGTTAATGTTCTATGATATGGTTTTACCATTTTACTCTTGTCTTGACCTAGCAACCATATATAATCATTGATATCCATTCTCATATATTTTTTATCAGTTTTTTCGTATATGTAATTTATTATTTCTAAGTCGTTTGCTCTTATTTCTATTTCCTCTAAAGAATTTTCTGGCAACATTTGTTTTTGGTCGACTAATTCTTGTAATTGGCTATCGAATTCGAGCATACCGTAGCATCTCATAACTTGTGGAATCTTATAATCGGCACAGCCTATTAGATTCGAGTAGTCTGTTTTTATGCCACCTTTCGTTTCTTTGACGTGCAATATGTCGGATGTCAAGAGTTGAGCTCTTTTATAAAAGTATATTTTTTTGCCGTCGTAATTCGATTCGTCTTTAAAATAGGAAAAATTTTTTACGATGAATTCAAATAGTTCGACATCAGTATTCATGCCTTTAATCATTTCGGAAAAAGATTTCCTGCTATTTTTAAGAAATCTATTCATCATGACTAGATTTGCATATCTATCGTTCAATAGAGGTATTTCGACATTTCCTTTTAATAAATCTTTAAATTCGTCGAAACTCATATCGAAGTTTTTATCTATTTTAAAGCGGTTAATTATGAGATATATTATGGCATAGGAGCCATCGAGTAAACCGTTCGGCGTATTTATTTCCCACTTGGGTTCACCCCAAAAACAGTAATCTCCTATCGTATGATATACGAGTAGAAAGTCGATGATATCATTAAAATCCATATCTAGTATTCCAAAAGGATTGGTATCTAGCCAGTATGTAACTTTGGATTCATTTATTTTTTGTATCATTTCATCTACTTTTGTATAATTTATCTTTACATGTTTAGAATTGTCGACGACATATTTATAACTGGTCTGTAGTTCTTCGATTATAGGCATATAAATTCTCCTCTATAGTTCGATTATAACATTTATTAGGACAAGAAAAAAGCCCATATAAGAGCTTTTTGAATATCGCATATTAACGTTTTGAGAACTGTGGTGCTCTACGAGCTTTCTTAAGTCCTGGTTTTTTACGTTCTTTAATTCTAGGGTCTCTCGTTGTAAATCCTTCTGTCTTAAGAATCTTTCTGTATGAATCTTCTCTTGCTTGGTCAGTATTCTCGTCGTATTTGAGTAAGCATCTCGTGATACCTAATCTGATAGCGCCTGTTTGACCAGAGAACCCGCCACCTTTGACAGTTACGTCGATATCGAATGTGTTTTCGTTATTTGTAAGTACTAAAGGTTGCATGAGGTCCATTACTAGAGTTTTGAATGGCATGTATTCATTGACATCTTTGCCATTGACAGTAATTTTACCAGAACCAGAAGTCATCCTCACTTGAGCGATACTTCTCTTTCTGCGGCCAGTTGCTGTTATAAGTTTCTTATCCATAATAATCTCCTATCGTACGCTGATTTTTTCAGGTTTCTGTGCTATTTGTTCATATTCGCTTCCGGCATAAACGAAAATCTTTTTTCCCATTGCACGTCCAAGTCTTCCATGTGGAAGCATACCC
>CAZXXI010000121.1:1085-3939 GCA_964644815.1 uncultured Muribaculaceae bacterium | reverse complement strand
ACAGTAACAGACGAAGCTGGTAATACAGCTACAGCTGAATTTGAAGTTGCTAATATCGATAAGACTAATCCTGTGTTGAGTGAAGTTGACTATTCAACAAAAACGCCAACTAATGGTAATATAACTATGACAGTAACTTCTGATAAGAAAATAACTTCTGCAACTGATGATAAAGGTAACACTTGGACAATAAGCGCAGATGGTAAGACTATCACATTGACAGTAAGTGCAAACGTATCTGGTACGTTGACAGTAACAGATGAAGCTGGTAATACAGCTACAGTAGAGTTCGAAGTAGCTAATATCGATAAGACTAATCCTGTGTTGAGTGAAGTTATCTATTCAACTATTGCTCCAACAAACGGTTCTGTAACTATGACAGTAACTTCTGATAAGAAGATTGCTTCTGCAGCTGATGACAAAGGTAATACTTGGACAATCAGTGAAGATGGTAAAACTATTATATTCGAAACAAGCGCAAACGTATCTGGAACATTGACAGTAACAGATGAAGCTGGCAATACAGCTACAGCAGAGTTCGAAGTTGCTAACATCGATAAGACAAATCCAGTATTGAATGATGCAAGTTATTCAACTACTGCTCCTACAAATGGAAGCGTTACGATAACAGTTACATCTGACAAGAAGATAGTTTCTGCAGCTGACGATCAGGGAAACACTTGGACAATAAGCGAAGACGGTAAGACTATTACATTAACAGTAAGTGCAAACGTATCTGGTACATTGACGGTAACAGACGAAGCTGGTAACACAGCTACAAAAGAGTTCGAAGTTGCAAATATCGATAAGACAAATCCAGTATTGAGCGAAGTAAGTTATTCAACTACTGCTCCTACAAATGGAAGTGTAACAATAACTGTAACATCTGATAAGAAGATTACTTCTGCAGCTGACGACCAGAGTAACACTTGGACAATCAGTGAGGATGGTAAGACTATTACATTGACAGTAAGTGCAAACGTCACCGGTACATTGACAGTGACTGATGAAGCTGGAAATACAGCTACAGCAGAGTTCGAAGTTGCTAACATCGATAAGACAAATCCGGTATTGAGTGAAGTTGACTATTCAACTACTGCTCCAACAAACGGAAGTGTTACTATAACAGTTACATCTGATAAGAAGATTGCATCTGCAACTGATGATCAAGGAAATACTTGGACAATCAGTGAAGATGGTAAAACTATTACATTCGTAACAAGTGCAAACGTATCTGGTACTTTGACAGTAACAGACGAAGCTGGTAACACGGCTACAACTGAATTTGAAGTAACAAATATCATATCATCTAAACCTGTTATTACAATCGAAGGAATAGATATCAACGAAGGCGAAACATATGCTGTAGTAACTATTAAGAATAAAGTAGCTACTCTACCAAATGTTACAGCGGTTGATGCTAATGGTAATGAATTAGAAGTAGTTTCTTCTGGAATCGAAAAAATTGATTACACTAAAGATGGCATCTATGTAGTAACATATACTGCAACTGATGCAGCTGGTAACAGCAGTTCTGAAGAATTGACTGTACGAGTACTCAACGCGGATAAATTCCTCGGCTATAAAGAAGAGATGGAACTTCTCGAAGAAGAAGCTAAAGACTGCTCATACTTTACATGCGTAACGAGAAATAAATACGACTATACGAGTACTTCATGGGAAACGAGATCTTTATGGGTAAAAACTATCAGTGGTCTATTGGATAGAGGTCTAAACCACAGATTTACACAAGCTATGTTCGATAGCTATGTAGCACACGTAGAAAAAGCACCACTTGTAGCGGACTCATTATTCTTGAACTACTATAACGAACAATTAGCAATCATCGACGGATTGATTGAAAGTGACTATACTGCAGAAACTTGGGCATCTTTGATGAGCGTCAAGAATGAAGCAGCAGAGAATATTCAATTACAAAGCGATGTCAACCTATATACTAATAGACTTAAAGGTGAAATAGGATGGGTATTGAAAGCTAAACCAGTCATCGATACTACTGAAAGTTATAAAGAAAAGTATGATAAAATAGATTATGCAGGATACAAAGAATATGTAGATGCATTGACTGAATTATCAAATGATGTAGAAAACGAGAAAGTAACTTTGAACAGCGTTTATGAAGCTCGTTTAAGAGAAATCGAAAAAGAGTTGTTGAAGACTAAGAACCCAATAGATTCTAGTGAATTAGTACAACTCGAAGATGAATTCACAAAATTGAATTCAGACGATTATACAACAGATTCTTACAATACGTTGAAGACTGCCCTTGAAGAGGCTAGAGAATTAGTCGATAACGAAGGTTTAGTAAGCAAGTATAATGCTAAACTAGACGAAGTTAAAACTGCTAAAGCTAACATAGTCAAGATACCTAAGGCAGCAGATATCGAATTGAGTATAACTGGAAAAGATGATAAGAAGTATGCTGTAATAGGCGACGAATTGAAATTGATGTTTAGTGCAAACGTAGAACTTATCATCGATTCTACAGAAGTAACTATCAACGGAAAAACCGCTACTTTGAAAAAGGTTGGCGATATGTATGAAGCTACTGTAACTGTAGAAGAAGGCGATAACAATAGTAATGTTACATATACAATCGTACTCGTAGGACCTAATGGAACTGAGGGTGAGATTGAAGGAGAACCTATCAGCAGTGAAACAGATATCATAGTAGATACAGAAGAATTGACTGCAGGAATCGGTTACTCTACTGAAGACATTACAAACGGTGAAGTAACTATTACAATCACAGCAAGTAAAGACGTAACAGTTAAGTCTGATACGGAAGACCTTGCATGGACTGTAACAGGTAACACCGTAACAATCACAGTAA
>CAZXXI010000121.1:0-1075 GCA_964644815.1 uncultured Muribaculaceae bacterium | reverse complement strand
AAAACGTATCTGGTACATTGACATTAGTCGATGCGGCCGGTAACGAAATAAAAGTACCTTATGAAGTAACAAATATAGATACTACTAATCCAGTATTGAGTGAAGTTGACTATTCAACTACTGCTCCAACTAATGGAAAAGTAGCTATAACAGTAACATCTGATAAGAAGATTGTTTCTGCTACTGATGATAAAGGTAATACTTGGACAATCAGTGAAGATGGTAAGACTATTTCATTCGAAACGAGCGCAAATGTTACTGGTACATTGACAGTAACAGATGAGGCTGGTAACACAGCAACAGCTGAATTCGAAGTAGCAAACATCGATACTACTAACCCAGTATTGAGCGATGTAAGTTACTCAACTACTGAAATAACAAAAGATTCAGTAACTATGACAGTTACATCTGATAAAAAGATTGTATCTGCAATTGATAACCAGGGTAACACTTGGACAATAAGTGCAGACGGCAAGACTATCACATTCGAAGCAAGCACAAATGTTGCCGGTACATTGACAGTAACAGATGAAGCTGGTAATACAGCTACAGTCGATTTCGAAGTAACTAACATCGATGATACAGCTCCAGTATTGAGTAAAGTTGACTACTCAACTACTGCTCCTACAAATGGAACTGTAACGATGACTATAACTTCTGATAAGAAGATTACATCAGCAACTGATGATAAAGGTAACACTTGGACAATCAGTGAAGATGGCAAGACTATTACATTCGAAGCAAGTACAAATATTGCTGGTACATTGACAGTAACAGATGGTGCTGGCAATACAGCAACTGCTACATTCGCAGTAACTAATATCGACAAAGAAGCACCTGTAATACTTATAAATGGTAAACATTATGAAGGTGTTACAGAGTTCAATGCTAATGCAAATTACGATTCACTTTCTACATTATCTAAGATAACTGCTTACGATATGGTAAATGGTGAAAGAGTCGATGTAAACGTTACTCAAAGTGGAGAAGTTAACCTATTGAAATCTGGTACATATCCTATAGTATATACTGCTGTAGATGCACTAGGTAATGAATCTAAGATAACTATTAATTA
>CAZXXI010000120.1:0-4011 GCA_964644815.1 uncultured Muribaculaceae bacterium | reverse complement strand
CATCCCGCATTCTGAACAAAATATATCTTTATCTTTTTTCATCGACCACTATCTCTTTTCACTCTACATTTATTGTAACAAATTTTTAAAGAAAAGTCTCTAATTTAACAAAAAAAAGTGATTAATAAATCATCAATCACTTAACTTATCCTATTAAAACGTTTATGATGCCCAGTATTAACAGAACTATAAATATGGCATAACTCGTCTTACTTATACTTACCTTTTTCAAATCACTTTTCTCTAAACTGTCTTTGCTTCCGAGATATTTTAAGCCAAACAGTTTTCTTTGGTTCAAATCTTCTTCAGTATACAAGCCAAAAGCAAGCGGATTATCGTATTCTGAGTATTCGAAATCTTTTATCTTCAAAAGTCCTATAAACATCATCAAATCGCCAGAACAGCCGGAGATATTGAAAATAGAAAGAGTTATCAAAATATCCAAATCCCAAATCATACCTATTACATAAGTCACTATCCCTATGAAGAAAAAGGGATATATCAAAGATGTCAAGATGTTTTTTTTAGTTATATTTTCTTTGCATAGGCAACACAGAATTCCCTTTTCCAAATGGGCTCCATACGTGATATATTTAAAGTCCGCTCCGTGAAGGACATAGGATAAACTGTGCAACAGTTCGTGAACGATGAGATATGGTATCAAAAGGATTATGCACCAACCCAAATCGCCCATAAATATATAGTCTCTATTTAAAAGAAACGTCAATATCAACATAATAACCAATATGACGATAGATAAAACGTTTAATGCTACTTCTTTCATCTGGAAGATATGATATTTTTTCATGCGCACTCTATTCCTTTCATATTCTACATCCTTAAAATCTTATTCGTTACTAAATTGCTTAACGATTATCTTTATTGTAGTTTGCCCATAGCTTCTCTAACATTCCGTTTATTACTAGCCCAATCCCATAACCCGCGATAGCACCGCCTACGATTATGAATAGAATCTCGTCATTTCTAAACCTATTAGCTGCATAAGACCATATACCGGCGATACTTCCACATATGAGCATCAATCCCAAATAAATATTATTGAACTTCTTGAAATTATCATTTTTCAAAAGTGCATCGTTCCCCAAAAGACTATCTACACTCGTCTTTAAGCATTTGGACAAGAGTAGCAGTTGTTCGGGATTGGGGAGCGTCTCTCCTAACTCCCAATTCGAAATAGTCTGCCGCGTTACGCCGACTTGCTCCGCGAGATACTCTTGCGAAAAGCCCTTCTGTTTTCTCAAATTGTAAATGTTCTTATTCAATTCCATAATTTTCTCCTTCCGCATCTGATTTTAATATATTTATTATTTGCGGTTCTACCAAAGAAATTTATAAAACGCGCAAAGAAATTTAACAAGTGTCCATCCAAAGACCTTCTTTTACTAAAAAGACTAGAAAAAGTCTAGTCAACAATTAATTATTATCTAAAACTTGCTACTGTGCACTTACCGCTTTTGTTGTTGAAAGTTGCTCCTAACCTTAGACCGTTTTTATCTACCCAAGTATAGCTAAGAGATTCCTTAGAAATGCTCGTCAGTGTTCCTTCTCCGCCGAGTTTTTCGACGAGCTCTTTATAAGTAAACGAACCGTTGTTCAAATCTTTTTGTAAGACGCTTGAAGACGGAAGTTTGATATTTTCGTCTTTTATGCTTTCTTTATCGACTGTCGCTTGAATGGTGACGTCGCCATTGTAATCTTTAAAAGTAATCCAATTTTTAGAATCGAACTTCCAAATCGGGTCGCTACCAATCATGGCATCTGTTGTCGTTTCAAAACCTATGATAGAAGTAATCTCTTCCTTAGTATTAGATGCTTCTATTTTTTTCATACATTCTACAATAGTACAATTGCCCTTTACTTCTTCCTTTTCTTTATTGTCGTCTAAATTTTCTTTAGAACACCCAGTGACGAGGCAAAGTGCACACAAGAGAGTCATAACTCCCAACATCAAATTCTTTACTTTCATTTTCTTCTCCTTCTTTCTAATCTATCGAATGCTTTCTTTTTTCTTTTGTTTTTCTTTAGACATATAAGTCGCCGACCACATCACCATGCCAAAAGTTCCGAATAGGAATACGAAATATACGATGGCGATTGGCGAAGTCGACTTTATCCCTTCGACATTGGCATACAACTTGTCATTAGAGAGCAAGGCTTTTACTGTCCTTCCTTTAGAATAACCAGCTAAGCCGTGGACGTTTTGTAACTCGTACTCTTTTCCCTCATATTCTACTGTTACCTCATAAAATGTCGTCCGGTTTTGAGTATTTTTGTTTACTATTTCTCTACTCTTCGTATCCGTGACCACAGCCGTGACTTCTTCGTATTCGACTTCGACGCCGTTCATCAAAAACCAAAAAACGACCGTCAAAACTAAACATACTCCTGTCATGGCCCACATCAAAACAACCTTATTTTTCATAAACTGTACTCCTTCTTCTATAAAAATTATATTACATTTTTAGTTTTCTGCAATATGTTACCCTTTTGGATTGCGACTCTTTTTAATCTTTGCAATGTCTTCTTTATCGATCCATTCTTCGCAATAGCCGCAGTTACAACAGATATATCTATTCACGTTGACTGCTGAAAAAATCGTCTTCCCAACCATTATATTGTTACCTGCTCCATAGCCCCTTGCGCTGCCATTAACTCTTATGATGTCGTCGCTTTCACATTTTGGACATTTCTTCGTATTTTTCATCTTTTACACCACCCTTCAATATTTATCTCTTATTCCAATGACCGTCTGCTTCCTGGCACGTGAGCTTTCTAACTCTTCGCTATAACATTCTACACATTCCATATGTCTACCTATTTTCCCTATTTTTTCTTAACGAGCTTTATAATCGCTCGAGCGATATACCAGCCTATCGTTATCCCCAAAGCGAATATGAACACATCGCGTTCCAACCAGCCTACCCACTTAAAGAATAGACACACTAATAACGAACAAATATAATAAACGATTATATCGACGATTTCGCTCATAATCTTCTTCGTCATTCTACACCTCCAATAGCGACTATTACCTATAAGTCTCTAAGCTTATTATACCATCATCAGAAAAGAAAAAAAAGATAGCTCTATTATTTAAAGCTATCCCATAATCCTCATCGCCGATGACCCATCGCTTATCTTCCGCTTAGCTTCTTTGCAAGTTCTTTTTTCTTTTCACAAATAGTAACAGCATGGTTTCGATTGTATAAACTAATCATATTTGCACATATACTTATCCCGAACAAAGCTCCCTGGACAAATTCCACTGTATTAGGAGTAAAAATATAATCCATATAACCAAACGCATTTTGAAATAGCGCTAAAAGCAAAGTAATAGAACCGATTAAATTATATTTATTGAATTTTTTATTATCTTTTACTTGTTTATTAGATTCATACTCGATTAAATTATTAATCGTATCCCTCATATCTAATAGCTCTTCTCTTGTCATTTTTCCACCCTTCAATAGTTCGGATACTGTACAATGAAGTTCATCAGCTAATATATTGAATAACGAAATATCGGGCATAGTTTTTCCATTTTCCCAACGACTTACCGATTTAGCGGTTACTCCCAATTTATTAGCTAACTCTTCCTGTGTCATATTATTCTCTTTTCGAAGTGCCTGTATAAATTTACCGATATTCACTTGATCCATAATCGTCCTTCTTTCCGACAAAAATTATACATCCTCTTACACCAAGTTTAAAGGACACAAGCTGAGAGTTTGAAAATTTATGATTTATTATTTAGTTCTCTTTACACATACTATTACCAATATTGAAGTAATCGCGATAACTAAAAAAGGTGCTATTTTAAAAAATATCCATTCAAACGCATGCCATAATGTTCCTATGATGGCCCATTCTGGGTCCATGTAATCCCAAGATTTATATGGACTACCGAGTACTGCTAATAACACAAAGAGCAATATAATGAATACATCTATTAAGACTAAAAAGCTTACTAGTCTCGTCCTCTTTTGTTTT
>CAZXXI010000119.1:0-4046 GCA_964644815.1 uncultured Muribaculaceae bacterium | reverse complement strand
CATTTATAACATTTTTGCCATAGAATACAATGTAAAGATAAAAAGGAGGGGTAAATATGAATTCAGGATGCGGATGTTCTAATAACTACAATGGCGTTACTGGTGCAGCATTTGTCTTAGTTTTATTCATTTTATTAGTTATCATAATCGGTGCTGTTTTATAGTTTAACAGTAATCAGATTTTAAAACTCATTTCTTCTTCTATTTTCTCAACGTAAAAAGCCGGTTGTTTAAACGGCTTTTTTCTTTAATGTTCTAAGTTCTCTTGCACTAAGTACGACTTTTACACCGTCCATAGTAACTGTCTGTAAGTTAACACTTTGTTTTTTCTTCGTAGCGTTTAGAGCGTGAGACCTAGCATTTGCAAAATTCGGTTTTTTTCTAGTTATTTTATTTGCCATATTTGTCCCTCCTTAAAAGTAAATTGCTATTAGATTATAGCAATTTTTAGTGGTTATGTCAAACTTTTAGAGCTTTTTTCTTCCATTTTCTTAGAAACAGCAGTTATTTCTAGACGAGGAGATGCCTCGATACCCACTTCGACTAGAGTTTTTATCAGTTCACCGGATGAGGTATAGATAGATACCGAGTAGCCTTTAGAGCTTAAAGCCTGTAGGAAAGCTTCTAAATTGACAACGAAAGTTTCACGCTTGTAGTATTCTTGACCATCCTTTTTATAAGAGCCTCTAATGGTAACGGTGTGTAATCCCGTGATAAAGTCCTCTTTGCTAAGAGCAGGCTTGAAGTTTTTTTCGGTTCTATAGCGAGAGTCGATGAAATATCCCAAATCTACAGATAGCGTTATAGTCTGTTCGCCAGTGTTACCCATTATATCTTTGACCGCTGCATCATATTCGAGGAGCCCATTTAGGAAAGAATCGGCATAATTCAATGCTCCATCCGTATTTTCTTGGGCAATTATTTGGCTCTCAGTATAATCGAGCGCGGTAAAGATATTTGCCCGGAATCTCCTGTTTTCACCTTCTATATACGGCAAATAGGTGACATACTTTTTAGGCCTATTCAAAGGGTTTAAAAGTTCCTCTCTAAAATTGAATTTATTATTATCCATGATTTAAAACCTCCCTATACAATATTTTAACATACTGGAGAAACACATTCAAATTTTTTTAATTGACAACTTGTAATAGAAGAACGCTATATGTTAGAATTATATTTAAGGAGGGTAATTATGAAATGTGTTCCTATAAGTTTTAAAAGTGATTATTCTCTCATGAAAAGCATGTTGAAAATAAAGGACATAGTCGGATATGCCAAAGAGCAGGATTCTCTATTCGTAGGGTTATTGGATGATAATCTATATTCGATTATGGACTTTTATGATAAATGTCGTGCAGCTATGATAAAGCCAGTGTTCGGCATGGTAGTAAAAATAGGTGATAACAAGATATATCTATATATAAAGAATTATGAAGGATATTTAAATCTCATAAAGATAAATTCATTAGTAAGCGATGGGAAAGTTACTTTAAACGACCTCATCAAATACAATGCAGGACTGGTCTGTGTTTTGCCATATGAAAACTATAATATGTACAACAGGCTCAAAACCAGTTATGAAGTATATCTCGGTTACAAAAGCGAAGGAGAACTTAAAAATGCCTATCAAATAAGCAAACGAGTTCTTTTCATCAACGAGATAAAGTGTTTAAAAAGAGAAGACCAAAAACTGTTGAAAGTTTTATATAAAATAAATGGTGAGACGTATGAAGAAAAAGAAGATTATATCTTAGAGGGCAGCGAATTCGATATAGAGACTATAAAGGCTTTCCAGGATGATTTAAATTTAGAGTTCGACTATAGTAAGAGATATATTCCACAATTTTGTAAAACGGCAGAGGAGTCTAAGAATATGCTCGTCAATCTATCCATTAAAGGACTAAAGAGGAGATTAAATGGGCAAGTTACAAAAACGTATGCCGATAGACTCAAATACGAACTCGACGTCATCTCTAAGATGGGCTTTGTCGACTATTTTTTGATAGTATATGATTATGTAAAGTATGCGAAAAAAAACAATATATATGTAGGGCCGGGAAGGGGTAGTGCTGCCGGGGCATTGGTATCCTATACTTTGGGAATTACGGAGATAGACCCTTTAAAATATGATTTGTTGTTCGAGCGTTTCTTGAATCCGGATAGAATTACGATGCCGGATATCGATATGGACTTTGAAGATATACGCCGTAACGATGTGATAGATTATGTGAGAAGTAAATATGGTGAGAAGTGTGTATCGCTCATTATCGCCTATGGAACTCTCGGTAGTAGACAGGTCGTAAGGGATGTCGGTAAAGTTTTCGGCATAGAGGATAAAACGATAGATGCTCTATCGAAAAAGATAGATGCCAAGGCTAATTTAAAAACAAATCTTGAAAATGGCGAAATAGTAGCTTTCGTCAAAGAGAACAAGCTCGAAAATATATATAAAATAAGCATGCGTCTCGAAGGGTTAAAGAGGCATACGACGATACATGCGGCCGGCGTAGTCATTTCGAGTATACCTCTTATGGAACTGATTCCGACCTTTAAATCAAACGATGGAATATTGACCGGTTTTACGATGGAATATTTGGAAAAATTGGGACTTTTGAAGATGGATTTCTTGGCTATCCGAAACTTGACGACGATACATAAGACGGTCGATTTAGTCAAAAAGAAAGAGCCAGGTTTTGAATTGAAGGATATTCGCCTCGACGATGCAAAGACTTACGATATGTTTAAAAAGGCGAATACTGATAACATATTTCAGTTCGATACTCCGGGTATGAAAAACTTTTTGCGAAAACTTGCTCCAGAGAACTTCGACGATTTAATCGCTGCGATAGCGCTCTTTAGACCAGGACCTATGCAGAATATTGACGAATATATTGCAAGACGGAAAGGACAAAAGAGAATCGTCTATTTACACCCCGACTTGGAGCCTATTTTAAAGAGTACCTTCGGAATCATCGTCTATCAGGAGCAGATTATGCAAATCTTAGCTAAAATGGGTGGTTATACTTTTGCCGAAGCAGATATCGTGCGCAGGGCGATGAGTAAAAAGAAGAAAGAAGTGATGGAGGGCGAGAGAACACGCTTTGTCGAGCAGGCTGTCGCGAGGGGATATGGAAAAGATATCGCTGAACAGGTCTATGCTCTGATTGTCAGATTTGCCGACTATGGATTTAATAAATCGCATTCGGTTGCCTATGCTCTAGTAGCTTATCAAATGGCTTATTTAAAAGCTAATTATATGGATATATATCATTTGAATACTCTCAATATGAATATGGGAAGTGCCAAGTCGACGAAAGAAGTTATCGAAGATGCCAGGAACAAAGGACTTAAAATCGTCAGACCTTCTATAAATAGGAGTTCATATCAGTACATAATAGATGGTGCCTCCATAGTTTTGCCTCTATCGGCTATCAAAAATATATCTTCTCTACAGAGTAAGACTATCGTTGAAAACCAACCATACGCAGATTATTTCGACTTTTTCAAAAAGACTTGGGGGAAGGGCATCAATAGGAATGCTGTAGAAACTTTGATAAGAGCCGGTGCTTTAGAAGAGTTTTCGCATTCTAAAAATACACTCATTAAAAATATCGATGCTGCTATGACATATATAGAACTGGTCAATTCTTTGGATGAATCATTAGTCATGAAACCGGAGTTAGAAGAAGCAAGTGAGCCGGACGAGGAGATTTCGGAATTAGAAGTCTTCGGGTTTTATGTAGGGGGACATCCTGCATCTAAATATAAAAATGGCGTCGTCAAAATAAGGGATGCCAAAGCATATTTAAACAGAAGAGTGAATGCTGTGATACTTGTGGAAAAGATGAAAGTTATCAACACCAAAAAGGGTGATAAGATGGCCTTTGTCGATGGCAATGATGAGACGGGCAAGATAAGCATGGTAATATTTCCTAAGTGCAATGCTTTAATCGAAGAAGTAAAATTAGAAGAACTCAACAAGTTCGAATGTACGGTCAGCATAAGAGATGACGAAGTACAATTAATAATCGAAAAAGTTTTACCTC
>CAZXXI010000118.1:0-4110 GCA_964644815.1 uncultured Muribaculaceae bacterium | reverse complement strand
AATAATAAACCTAGAATTTATTGCATAATAATTATCAGGTGATGCGTTGTGAAATTAAAATGGAAGAAGTTGTCGATATTTATAGCTATTCCTCTATTATTAGGAGCTCTAGTCGGTTGGTTAGCGGGCAGTTTTAAAGGGTTTGCCGGTATAAATATGCCGACTTTTGCTCCTCCACGGATACTTTTTCCCATAGTTTGGAGTATTCTATATATTCTCATGGGTGTTTCCCGCTATATAATTAGTGAAAATGGAGCCGATGAGGGGACCATCCGCACATATAATGTTCAATTAGCGGTCAATCTACTTTGGAGTTTCTTTTTCTTCACTTTTAAATGGTATTTGTTTTCGTTTCTATGGATTATATTGTTGATAATTTTAGTAGTCGTCATGATTATCAGATTTTATCCTATATCTAAGGTTAGTTCCTATATCCAGTTGCCATATCTTTTGTGGATAATATTTGCAGCTGTACTAAATTTTGCCATATTTAGGTTAAATTAAAAAGACCTCCTCGATAGGCGGCCTTTTGAAATATTCTCAATATTTAAATATGTCCATATTTTGTACTATATCTTCTTTTATAGATTCGTCATTAAAAGCAAGTATGTAGTAGCCATAGCGAGAAGAATTGTCCGTTATCTTTTGGGTCATGTCCTCTATTTCGGATTTTTCTATCAATATTTGGGGATATTTTTCTATTATCGCGTTCATGACTTCGATATCGCGATTGTTAAATATAAATTTTACAAGGGCGTATTTAAAGTGTTTGTTCTGTTTAAAATCGGGTTCTTTACCTAAAGCTACATCGATAGTCATCTTTAAAAAATCATAGCCAGTCGAAAGTTCTACTAAATGAGAACCGATGCAATCTCCACCCATGCGACCACCTATTTCTATGATGTGTATCTCATCGGCATCGTCTACTTTAAATTCTATATGAGAAGGGCCATTTTTTATGTGAAGAGCATCGAGACTCTGTGGCACCAATTTTTCAAGATTGGCCATAGACTTTTCGTTCAAATCACTCGGCTCGAAATGGCCGGTTTCTATACAGTGTGGAAAACCAGTCGTATACTTTTTGGTTACCGCTAAAATGCGGTGGTTACCTCGATAAGATATAGTTTCGCAGCTATATTCTTCTCCGGAAATCACTCCTTCGACGATTGCACATTTTTCAAATGATGCTTCTATCGATTCGGCAATAGCAGTTTTTAGTGATTTTTCGTCGTCGACTTTGTGGATAGACATGCTGCCTGCTCTATCTGTCGGCTTAACTATGAGTGGGAAAGTCAATTTTGGTAAATCTTCATAGGATGATACTTTATAAAAGTCGGGCACTTCGATGCCAGAAGAGCGCAGGGCCTTTCTCATCTCGTATTTATTTGTGTATTCGGCCAAGTGTTCATAGTCGTTACTAGGAAGGCCCAATTCATTAGCGACGTATACTACACTAGGTGTGGCTGCGTCGGAGGCAATACTAGTGATGGCATCCGGTTCTATTTCGTGGCATTTTTTTAAGATGCCTTCTCTATCGAAGATGCTTATGGGGTAAAAGATGTCTGCTGTCTTTTCACCTATCTTGCCAAACGGACTAGAAAACACGTGCGTTTCATAGCCCAAAGATTTTGCTTTGAGAATTAGGGGATTTTGAAATTCATTCGCCCCTATTATAGCTATCTTTTTCATATCGTTCCTCTTTTTCCTTTATACACTTTTCCAATACATTTTATTATCTTTAAATTCGTAGGTGATGACACCTTTATCATGTAGATAAGATAGATAAGATTTGAGAGTCGAACCTATCAAGACGAATTGGTTTGCATTCATCGCGAGTTGGTATTCATCGAAGATGGCTTTTAACAATTCTTCGTGTGTCATTTCACTTTCTAACAGTTCAACTATTTTTGTAGATATCTCTTCTATCGACTTTCTGTTTATCGCGATTAGGTCGTGAATGTCGGAGGTGGCTTCGGCATGAGATGGTATGAACATTTTACCTTCTAGGGTTTCTAGATAGTCCAGGGTTTTGAGGTATTCTCCTATATCGTATATGAAAAACAGTTTATATTTTTCAATCGTCTCTTTACTGAAAAGAGAGTCGCCTAAAAAGTAGATATCGTCCTTCGTCTTGATGCCTATTTGGTCGAAGAAGTGACCTCTCAAAGTAAAGTATTCGAGCCCCTCTGGCAAATTGTCATCTAATTCTTCTACTGTAGACTCTTTAGCACATAGAAATTTGTTTTTTAAATCTTTGAAGGGATTGCCACCATAAAGAAAGGCGCTTTCGAGTTCTGGATATTGGGTGAATACTCGTTCTAAGCGATGTGCGTATATCTTAGCGCCTTTTCTATCCTGTATGACTTTATTTCCTCCTATGTGGTCGGCGTTGGAATGAGTATTGATAATGCCTTTTAGATTCCATCCCTGTTCTTCTATCATCTTTATTATCTTTTTTCCAGCTTCGGAGTCGTTACCGGAGTCGATTATATAGACATCGTTATCCGCTACTTTGTATATGCCGATGTTGGTCGGGTTTTTGATATAATAAGTCGATTCAGTCAATTTTATCAGTTCCATATTTTTCTCCCTTATTTATTAAAAAAGAAAGGCTTTGCCTTTCCTCTTATGCTTCTTTTCTAGCGAATACTATTAATCCGCCTATGACGAATACCAACAGTACTCCCATAACTATCATGACTATTTTGTTGTTTGCGCCTGCCGCTTTGTCGGCTTTCTCAAGTTCGGCAAATATATCGTATTTAGTTTCTTTTCTGTATTCGGTGTCGATAGCTTTTAACATCTTTTCACCAGTGCTATCGCCGAAACCATAAAATGTACTCTCGCCGATGACGGTGAAAGGCACTCCTTCACCTTTTTCATTAAAGAATTTTTTCATCTTTTTCATCAACTTGTCGTTGTCTTCATTAGCGGTTACTTCGTATGCGCGCAGTTTGAACTTAGAACCATATTCTTTTAAACTTTCGTTTAGAAATTCTAATTCATCGTGGCAATGAGGACAAGAAGATGAATAGAACAAATAGATGACTACTTGGTCGTCTATCTCTTTGTAATCTTTGTCAGTTACTTCTATGTTTGCTTTCTCTAGAGTATCGATTATATCCATAGCTTGAGTATCCGCGCGCACAATGGCCGGGACGAACAACATAGCAGCGATGACTAGTAATAAAATTTTTTTCATTATGTTTCACTTCCCTTACATTATTTTATCATAATGAGAATATTTATCAATATTTTCTGTATAAATTCTTCTATTTATACTTAAATAAAGGCTTTAAATGCTAAATTGGTGACTCATATAAGTCTTTATCTGAACATAATCCTTTATTTATAGTAGAAATGTCCTTTATTCCTTCTTCTCTAAAATTATAATATATTAAAATGAGGTCGTAAAGACTTTATTAACAAACATATTTACTAGTTTTGGTCTATATGGACATATAAAAAGATATGATACGTTTTGTCATATCTTTTAAATGATATTTTATAATTTACTTGCTGTGTCTATAAAGCTAGCTAAAACATCTTTATCTATTAATTCGACGTTATTTTTATTCGCGAGATTAATTGCTGATGATGTAAAAGTGCTATTAGTAACGACTGCTCCGGCGTCTGCTTTATAATATGCTATTGAACTAACAACTTCTTGCACTGCTTTATTTCCAACTGGCTGACTATAAAGTTTTGTTTGAATTACAGTTTTAACGCCGTCTTTTTCGATAATAAGGTCGGCTCCTTGGTCGCCACTAAGTTTTGTTTGTTCAACATTATATCCTAATTTCTTAAATAAACGACCTACATATTCTTCAAACTCAAATCCGTCCTTAATATTTTTAAAATCGTATAATTCTTTTGACTTGTTTATCTCTTGAGAAATATCTCCTGATAAAATTCTATTTAGTTCTTGTTCTTTATTAAGTTTTGAAATATCTTTTTTTATTGCTTTAAATAAGTCAATATATTGTTCTTCACCTTCAAAAAAACTTTCTAATTCCTCAAAATCGGTTTTGTTTTCTTCTAATATGTATCTTATACAATTTATTATAGTAATATCAATATCCAAATCGCCATTTTTAAAATTTGTTTGTG
>CAZXXI010000117.1:0-4134 GCA_964644815.1 uncultured Muribaculaceae bacterium | reverse complement strand
TAAGTATTGCATCCAATTTGATAAAACTGGAAACATCTTTAGAAATCATAAAGCAGGCTACGGGATTATCGATGGAAGTGCTAAAGGACTTGGAAACAAAAATATTACAGAGTACGTGATAGACAGTAAATCGTGCAGCTTTGGCGCTATCGTAATACAAAATTAAGTTTACAAAAACCGTCAGTTAATGTATAATTTGGTTATAATCGAAAGAGGTTTTGTCCTATGAGAAAAAACTTGAAATTACCTAAACTAAACCGAAACATCCCGAATAAAAACGCAGTTCGGGAGGGGGTATCTAGAAACCGCCGCCTTAGAAGAAAGAGCATTTTAGTAGTCACTTTGTTGACTGCAGTCCTCCTTGCAGGAACGATTACTTTTGCTTACTTTATCACAGATTCTAACCATAAGAATCAGACGGTAGGTCTCCAAACGGGAACGATGTCTTTGAAGTTCATGGATAACGACTATGGTATAAGAGCCAAACTGCACTTCGGAGAGACTATCACTAAGAAGTTTATCATAGAAAACACCGGTACTTTAGAAGGTTCTTTGAGTTTGAGCTTCTTAAACTTGACTAGCACTTATCTCCATAGAAGTGTATCTTATAATCTTTCCTACAGCGACTCCGAAGATGGAGAATACACAGTGCTCATCCCAGAGACTAACATGCCAGTCTCGGATATCCCTATAACGAGTCCCATATCAGGAGAGATATCGGTACCCGCGGGAGAGACTTATTACTATAATTTGAACGTAACTTTGAATAACTTGGAAGACGTCGAACAGTCGAGAGATTTGGATGCCGAACTCAATACAGAGTTTACAGTCGACGTACCTTCTAAATACATATATTATAGACTAACTATAGACTTAAACGGAGGTTCAATCGAGGGACTAGAGAAGGAGTATCTTCTCAAAAACGATGAGACTCTTACTATAACGAATACTCCCACCAAACCGGGATATACATTTGCTGGCTGGAGTGTCCAAGGAACAGCTTCGGAGTTTGTCGACAATACCTTTACGATGGGAATAAGTGACTCTGTATTAGTAGCCGAGTGGACACCTAACCGATATACACTGACAATCGATACCGATGGAGGAACATATCCCGGTGAAACGACGATGAGTGTGACATATCAAAATCCTATCGAAATAAGCGAGCCTACCAAAGACGGTTATACCTTCGCCGGTTGGGAAGCGACAGGTGGAGATATCGAAAATGGCAACTTCACTCTAACCGAACTAGGAAATGCTAGCTTAAAAGCTAAATGGATAATAAATAACTACAGATATATCGTCTACCATAACAAGATGAATACAGATGGAGCGACTTATACTTTAGTAGATGCCGACACCGATGAAGGGGAAGCGGAGTATAATACGACCATCACACCACCAGTAAAGACGTATACAGGCTTCACCAGTCCAGCGACTAAATCGCATACGATAGTACATGAGACGACCTATCCACCCGTACTTAACAAGATAGATTACGATTATGCGAGGAATAAATACAACTTGACGATAGATCCAAACGGAGGGACATACATGGGTTCTACTTCGAGCGTAGTAGAAGAGATGTATTACGACGAGACGAGAAAGTTTATAACATCGGATAATGCTCTTAATACTTTAAATGCTTTAGGAGTCAAATCGAAAACGGGTAAACCTACCTTTACGACAATTGCTACGACCGATGAGACGGCGAATGGATTATATTCTATAGAAGATACTTATGGAACTAGTTATTACTATAGAGGTGCCGTCGAAAACAACTACGTCAAATTTGGCGATTTCTATTGGCGAATCATCAGAATCAATGGCGATGGTTCGATAAGGATGATATACGATGGAACTAGCGCTCACTCAAATGGAGAAGCTAGTAACGACAGATTGACACATTATAACAAAGTATGGAATGCGACAATAAACGATGCCAAATATCAAGGTTGGATGTTCGGAGGAGCTAATGGAACTGCAAGTACTAGTAAATCTACTGCTCAGAAGAACGAAACCAGTTCGGATATCAAGAATACAGTAGATGCTTGGTATAAAACTAACATCATCGACAAAGGACTAGACATGTACGTCGGAGACGAATTGTTCTGTAACGATAGGAGTACTCCGGGCAAGACGACGACCGGTTGGTCGAGCGACACAGGACGTGGATATGGCACTAATACGACAGCATATGGAGCTTTCTCGAGGTTTATAAATGCAGCTTCCGGATGGGGTGCTAAAAACACGACTCCAAAGTTCACCTGTAGTAAAAACGACGCTTTCACCGTAAAAGATACTACAAATGGTAATGGAGCATCTACTTATAAAGTGGGGCTCATCACAGCTGATGAAGTCGTCGCCGCGGGTACTAACTTCGTACTCGATAACGATAAATACTATCTATATAAATCGTCAGATTATTGGTATTGGACGATGTCCCCAAGAAGTACGGTAAGCAGCAAAGCCAACATGTTCGGCGTATTCACTTCTGGCTGTTTAGCTAACTATTATGCCAATCTAACCGAAGGTGGTGGAGTAGCACCTGTCATAAATATTGCTCCTGAGTATGCAATTAAAATGATAGGAACTGGTACGAAAGAAAATCCATATACGATAGACACCTCTATAGGAAGACTAGAAGAGCCTAGTAAAGAGGGATACGTATTCACCGGTTGGACTAAGACGAGTGGAACGGGAACTTTGACATCTTCATCATTTACGATGGGAGAGGGAACTACTTCCCTACAGGCAAACTATAAACTTAGAGAATACTCTGTAACCTTCAATGCCAATGGAGGTTCTACACCACTTGCTAGTAAAAAAATTACTTATACTTCTACTTATGGAGAATTGCCAACACCTACATATGATGGCTATACATTCTTAGGCTGGTTTACAGAAGCTGCAGGTGGAGTAGAAGTAACAAGTAGCAGTACACATAATATTCCATCTAACGTGACTTTATATGCCCATTGGAAAGCAATAAACTTGATGGTGGCGAGAAGCAGTCAATATAGTTCAGAAAAGATATGGAGCCAAAAATCAAATATAACAGACGTAGTATTTGAAGATGCGATGAATCCCAAAGAAAACGCAGCTTATACCTATGATATGTCTGTCAAGGAAAATGGCAGCGTAATGGCTTACTTAGTACCAAATGAAAGTGACTCTACAAAATATACAGTTTATATCCAATCTGATGGGAAAATTATAGCAAACTCGAATTTTTCTAGTTTTTTTGCTAATCTTATAAATCTAATAAGTATAGTCGGATTGGAAAATGTAGATTCAAGCAGCGTAACGGATATGTCTTCTATGTTTTATGGTTGCAAAGCACTAACAACATTAAATTTAAGTAATCTGTATACAAATAAAGTAACTAATATGTCTTCTATGTTCTCTGACTGTAGCAATTTAACGACATTGAATGTAAGTAACTTTAAGACTAGTGAAGTAACTAGTATGAAAGAAATGTTTAAAGGCTGTAGTAGCTTAGTAGCTTTAGATGTAAGTAGTTTTGATACTAGTAAAGTAACTAGTATGTCTTCTATATTCTATAAGTGTAGTAGTTTGACAGCTTTAGATGTAAATAATTTTAATACAAGTAATGTAATCGATATGGGTTATATGTTCCAAAACTGTAGTAGTTTAACAACATTAGATATAAATAATTTTAATACAAATAATGTAATTAGTATGGGTTATATGTTCTGTGGCTGTAGCGAATTGACAACAATTGATGTGAGTAACTTCAATACAAGCAAAGTAACTTATATGTCTGATATGTTTGCTTTGTGCAGAAGTTTAACAGCACTAGATGTTAGTAATTTTGATACATCAAATGTTACTGACATGAGCTTTATGTTCCGTGGCTGTAGTAAGTTAACAACTCTAGATTTAAACAATTTTGATACTAGTAAAGTAACTAGTATGCGTTGGATGTTCATTGGTAATAACAGTTTAACAACATTGAATTTGAGTAATTTTAATACCAGTAATGTTACTGATATGAATTGTATTTTCTCTGGTTGTATCAGTTTAAAAATATTAGATTTGAGTAATTTTAATACCAGTAATGTTACTGATATGTCTTCTATGTTCTCTAACTGTCTCGGATTAACAATATTA
>CAZXXI010000116.1:0-4178 GCA_964644815.1 uncultured Muribaculaceae bacterium | reverse complement strand
TTTTAAATCTTGCTCTTAATACAAAAGTATCATTAAAATATAGAGAACTTTTTATGAAGGACAATGCTAATTAGCAACACTGTGCAAATAGGGATATTTTTATAAATTTATTTCGAACATTCCGTCAAGAAAAAAGCAAGGATAAATCCTTACTTTATTTGGCATTGGTAATCCTTATCTGTACCGTTTTGACTTTTGGTGTATATGTTGCTGTCAAATCTGACCCCTCTACTTGAACTTGTACATCATAAGTTCCTATTCCATAACCGGACAAATCGACATAAGCTTTTAAGTTAGCTGCAGTAATGTTTCTTATTACCTCTTCGACACCTTTGACTATGACCGTACACTTAGTATCATCTTCATTGTCAGTAATCGGTTTATAAGCCGAACTCAAATTGATAGCTTCAATCGATACGCCTTCGATTTCGATAGTCGACTCCTGACCCACTTTGAGGTTTACAGTCGTAACTGATTCGCTCATATGGCGTACACCACTCGGTTTAGAGAACGTTACGTTGAACTTCTTATCGGTACTTAGTCCATCGACATCTATCTCAACTGGTATATATGTGAGTTTATTTATAGCGGCTTCTTCACCGTATACGCGAATAGTTGCTACACTAGAAGTAACCGAACTGATAGCATATCCCGTTGCAAAAGTGCCCACTGGAATGACTTTGACAGGTAAATCTGCAAAGAACGAATCTACTTTTATCTTAGCGCTCGCAGTCGATGGAACTACTTCCACATTCTCGACTAGTTTACCGTTTTCGTCATAGGCGACAATCGGCAACTTATCCACATCGAACGTACCGGATGCGGTGAGATTCAAAGTCGAAAGGTCTATCAAGGCTTTTACTGTCGCTACGCGAGCTAAAGTTTCACTCGAACCCTTGACGTATACTTCACTTTCATTTAAGACGACTTCGCTTACGCTCAATTTGCTATCGAGCTTATCTTGGTTCAATAAGTCATAAGTAAGAGCTTTTATACTCGACATCTTCTCACTTATCTTGACCGTCACCGAAGATGGTAACAATCTATATGTAACCGATTCGACCGAATGGTTATACTTCAGTTTAACCGTATATTCGCCCGTTTTATAATCCGATAAATCTAAGACTACTTTGTGTTCTCCTAGCTGTTTAGCTAAATACAAGTCGCTCTTTCTACCCATCAATATTATATCGACGGTCTCCGGTAATCCCTCTACTACATATTTTTCCTCGTTGTAGACGATGCTTACCGGCTGAGCGGTCAACATCTCGGATTCGTTTTCGACGAGATTTATAGCTTTACTATCTATCAGTAAGAACACCGATATTGCGACTACTAAAGATAATACCAAAAGCGAATGGGGCTTGCTGAATAGACCTTCGAAAACTCCTGCATTTTTCTTGATAAACTTGTTTAAATGGTATACTAAAGCTGAAAGTGGAGTTATGATTACTTTATCTAGCACGTTGTATATAGCGCGCACTATTTTTTTGAAAATGTTCTGTTTCTTTTTATTCTTTATCTTTTTTACCTTACTCATTTTCTTCACCTCCGTCATCTGCGGCATAGAAGATTTCTGTCTTAGGAGTGAGTTCGCTGTATAAAATCTTTTTAAACTCTTCTGGTGTCAAGTTGTAGTTCAGGGTACTGTTCAAAGCGATGCTTATCCTTCCCGTCTCTTCGCTGACGATTAAGACGATGGCATCCGATTCTTCGGCTAAGCCTAACCCCGCTCTATGTCTCGTCCCTAAACTCTTCGATAGTTTGTTGTCCATACTCGTTCTAAAGACGCATCCTGCACAAGTTATCTTGGTTCCCTGAATGATGACTCCTCCATCGTGTAAAGCGCTGTTCGGATAGAACAAGCTCTCGAGTATTTGACTTCCGACATCGGCATATATCTTCGTAGCTGGAGTTATGTACTCTTGAAGTGAGACATCTCTTTCGATAGCTATCAGAGCTCCAAACTTATTCTTGCGCAGATAATCTACAGCTTCCATTATCTCTGTGACGAGCATCTCGCGTTCATCTCCGCTTAATACTTTATGTCGTCCCAATAACTGGCTGCGACCGAGCTGTTCTAAGACCGTTCTAATCTCCGGCTGGAAGATGATGATTATCGCGAGTGGCCCCCACATAATCACGTATTCTAGTAACAATCCCACAGCATAGAGATTCAAAAGGTTGCTGAGTACTTTGATGATGACGATGAATACTATTCCTTTAAAGATTAGTACCATCTTGATATTGTTCTTTAGGTTTTTTAAAATGAAGTATGTCATATACCACAGTATACATATATCTATTATCTTCGATATAATACTCCAGACTGATGTTAAAGTCATTCTTTTTCCTCCTTAAACCACTAACACATTATATCAAACTAGTGTATATTTTTCTACAAACTTGTTTTTTAGGCTTCATCTCTTGACACTCTTTGACTAACCTATAGCGATTTACGTCCGAGTTCGATTGCGCCTTTTTATTCTTTATTTTATCAATTTGACACTTCTGCCCGTCGGCATTATTCCGATGTATGTCCTGCCATCGTTTACCGTAAGAGGTGTCCCATCTTTTAACTTGTATTCCGTCCTCGCTGAACGGTCCTTTTTAGACCACACTATAGGAACGGCCTTGCCTTCGCTTATGAAGTAACCATCCCCACTTCCCGTATTGGCCATCGTCTGTCTGCCATAATTATCTATCGTCGTATATTTTGCATTGTAGACGATGATATTTTTAGTGGTGATGCGCTCTTTCGATGTATAATCGATTATTTCTGTATTGTTCTGACTCTTCTTATATAGCTTAGTCTCTTCGTCGTAGAAGAATTTAGCGGTATACCCTCCCGAATAAGGAACTTCTACCGTCTTCGCTTCGACCACTCCTTCGATAGAAGTCAAATCCAGCGGTTCGGCCGAATAATCCAGAAGAGCTTTGACGTCCGTCTCTTTTCTATATTTATATCTGTCAATTGCTTTCTCGATGCTAGCCGACGTCGTATAGCCCGTATGCTCATAAGCAGCTTTCACCGTCTTATCCCTAAAGAAATAAGTTCCTTCACCGGATAGAGCGTTGACGTTGTTGATTCCGAGCGTCTTGATGTCACTTTCGGCCTGTGGACTCCAACCCCAATGGACATATATTGCATCGTTTTCCATAGCATAATCTAGAAAATAATGTCTGCTACTGCGGACGCTTGCAATTTTTTCCACCTTGGCGTCTTTATATAGAGCCATCTCGCGCGTTATACCACCCTCGACTAACATCTCATAGACTATATAGGCTTGGTTCAATCCGGATTGATACTTCCAGACTGCACTGTTGTTATTGATCATCACTGCATATGGCCTCGTCTTCGAGTCTTCATCTATTACTGTTATCTTTTTAACATCTTTATTGTCTACTTCTCCACTCACCGGCTGTGTATCGCCATCTTTTTTATCTGAACTATTTGCTTTCGATAATGAAAGTACGACTACACCGCTTACTAATATGGCGATGCCGATAGAGATAAATATCAAAAGTCTTCGTCTATCTTTAATTTTTAACTGCTTCATTTTTAAAACATCTCCTTTTCAATAATAACATTTTTTTTGACATAATACAATTTTTTCTGTATCATTTTAAGCGAAGAGGTAAAGTATATGAAAAAGAAAAAATTTTTGATCTATTTGGTGTCTATGCTCGTTCCCATGACAATTTTTATAGTTTGTGCTTGGATTAACGGCTTCGTTCCTTTGGGCGACGAAATGTTAAATCCATACGACTCCTTTACACAATATTCGGGCATGTTACTAGAATATGCCAAACTGTTAAAGGGAGGTTCCATTTTTTATTCCTGGGGTGCAGGTCTCGGCTTCAATTTCTTTGCAACGCTCACCTATTACTGCATCAGCCCCCTAAATCTCTTGTGTTTATTTGCCACCTCGACTAATTACCACATCTTCATCGCCATCATGACCTACCAGCGCTTCGCCCTTTTAGGTGGTACGATGTGTTTCTATCTCGACCACAAAAATCTAAACCCATGGCAAGTAATCCTATTCAGTACTATATATGCCCTTATGGGTTATACGAGTACCTATTACTATAACTTCATCTGGATAGATTCCGTCATTATGTTGCCACTCGTCATCCATGGACTGGACAAACTCATCGAACAAAATCGACCGATG
>CAZXXI010000115.1:0-4194 GCA_964644815.1 uncultured Muribaculaceae bacterium | reverse complement strand
TCATTCCACTTTGGGGTCTATTCTTTGGGCTATTAGGTGGATATATAACGAGCCATATATTATACGCGGTCATCTACAATGCCATCCATACTTATACAGTCGATTACTTAGCTATGGGATTGTCTGCATTTATAGGGTTTATAGTAGATAGAATAATATTTATGCCACTTCTATTTTTAGAAAATTTATTGGATAAGACGAACACTTTCGACTACTTCGTCAAATGTATCACTAGTGAGTTTATAGGAGCGATAATGACTTGTCTCGTAGTAGTCATCCTATACATGATAATTACAGGTGTTAAGGATAATAAAAAGCAAAAGAAAAAAGTTAGTGCATGATACTAACTTTTTTAAATGCTAATTTTTTGTAACGTCTATCCATTCGCTGTAGTTAGAAAGTTTCTCGAGTTCTTCTATGGTGAGACGGACACAACTGTTGGAGTTACCAGCGGCTGGGAATACTTCGTCGTATTCTTTTAAAGAGATGTCTAAGTATACTTTGACTCCATCGTTTATTCCGAATGGACATACACCTCCAGGAGCGTGACCGACGACTTCTTCTATTTCTTCAAAAGGAATCATATGTCCACCCTTTTTACCAAAGACAGCTTTAAACTTCTTATTATCGATGTGAGCGTCTCCCTTAGCGAGGATGAGTATCGGTTCTTTTTGAACATAGAATCCTAAAGTTTTAGCAATTCTACCCTCTTCAATGCGAAGGGCACTAGCGGCGTCTTTGACCGTTGCTGTGGATTCCGATAACTCTATGATGCGGTCGTCCATGTCAAACTTTTTTAGGTGATTACGCACTCTTTGTAGCGACATTGTCTAAGACTCCTTCTAATCTCATGTTGTTACTCATTTCGCTCACTTTAGGTGCGATGGAATTTGTGAAATAGTTTTCTATTTCGGATTGTAACATCTTAGCTTTTTGTTCATTCGTTAGCGCCTTTTTGCGTTCTCTCTCAAGCTTTAACAATTGATCTAAATCTCGCATTAAAGTGTCGTAGCCATCAGCTTTATATTTATCCATATAGGCGCGAAGTGTAGAACTATCTTTCGTCATTTCGGCTTCTCTTATGATTTTTCCCAAAGCAAGAGAGTCGACTAGAACTCCAGCGATGTCGCGGATAGTATCCGTCTGAACGTCAAAGTCTGCGCAGTATTCTTTTCTCATTATGCGCAAGGCTGTATAGTTGGTTAGTCCTTCTTCAAGACCTAAACCCGTCTCACTTTCAAGTGTTTTCGAAATCGTTCCATTCGCGACAGACAATTTTTCTTTCTTTTCTGCAAGGCCTGTACGCGTGGTTAAGATATCGTCATCGATAGTGAAGCCATTTAGATGCGATTTTATTAGGCGGTCGGTAGAAATGATCATCTTTTCTATAGAATCCGGGTTATTAGAGTTGTATGTGGATGGAAGGACTATTATCCTATCGGCACTGGCGACTCGGTATATTCCTTCGGTATAAGTAATGTTGGGGTTCGATAAATATGCTGTAGAAGCGTCTTTTAAAGCATGATTATCTTGAATGTCTTTAAAGGCTGGTTCTCTTTTTATGACGTCTAGTACTGTCTCTCTTCGGTTATGCTCTCCTATTTCTTTAGCTATGACATATTTACAGCTCATAACTGCTTCTAAGATGGCTTCTGTAAATTCCGTTCCATATTCGTTTATGAGGGAGTCAGCTGCCATAGTGATATCCATCGCTAAATCTTCGCTATAGCCCCATCTATTAATCAATTCATTTTTATAGTCATTAAAAAACATACCGTTGTCAAACATAAGCTCCTATAACCTCCACATTTTACACTCTATTATAGCAGACTAAAGTGCAAATAGGAACCCCTAATTTGCAAAAAACAAAAATTTATTGATTTAAAAAATCTCAAATCGTCATTTTAGATTTGAGATTTCTTCTAATAGAACGTTAAACGTTTCTATTCGTTCAGCGGTGAAATAGTCTATCGGTGCTCCTTCATACTCGCTTCCATAAATATCTTCTTTAGATATTTCTTTTACTAAAGAGCCATCTTTTATCAATGCGATGTGGGGAGTGGAAACCGTAATAATATCGATTGGAAAATCTTTATATGCCGAACTTTCGATATCGATGTCGTCTTTCTCCAAGTAGGAGATGTCGATATCGATATTTTTAGCAAGCACATCCAAATGTTTTACTAGGACTTGGGTCCAAGGGTCTTCGGGACTTCCAATAAGAAGTATGCCAGTTCCCTTTTTAAGCATTTTATTTGCAGCTTTTAAATCGACATATTTGTATCTGTTGTCCTCGTCTACGTAAGAGTAACTCTTTTTAAAGCGAAGACTATCGGCGACTTTTAAAGACTCTATTTTATCGATAGCATCGTTTACTCCTAATACTAGAAGTACTATGCCCACTATTATTACGATGACATCTATTGTTATGCGTAGAGGTTTTTTCATTATCCGTTGATTTGGTTCATAACTTCTTCAGCAAAGTTTTCGCTTCTGTGTTCCATGCCTTCGCCAACTTCGAAACGAACCATATCAGTAACTTCTCCCCCATTGTTTTTGACATAAGTCTTGACGTCGATGTCGCCATCTTTGATGAATGCTTGATCGACTAAGCAGATTTCTTTGAAGAACTTTTTGAGTCTTCCAGCAACCATCTTTTCAGCGATATCTTGTGGTTTTCCTTCGCCCATAGCTTGTTCGACTAAAAATTTCTTTTCTTTTTCGACGCGTTCTGCAGGTACTGCTTCTTCGTTTAAGTACTCAGGTTTCATAGCAGCAGCTTGCATAGCGACGTCTTTAGCAACTTCGCTAGAAGCTCCTTTTACAGTCGTAAGAACAGCTATTTTTCCGCCCATGTGAAGGTATGAACCGAAATTTTCATCGTCAGCTTTCGTTCTTACTTCGACGCGGCGAAGAGACAGTTTTTCTCCAATCGTAGCCGTCTTGGCGACGATGAGTTCTTCGACAGTACCTTCGCTAGTCTTAGCTTTAAGAGTTTCTTCCAAATTAGTAGCGTCGCTTTCCATTATGGCATTACCGATTTCTTCGACCATAGCTACGAAGTTTTCGTTTTTGCTGACGAAGTCGGTTTCGCTGTTGACTTCGATTATGGCAGCCTTATTGCCTTTGATGAAGACATTAGCTAATCCTTCGGCTGCAATTCTTCCAGATTTCTTTTCGGCTTTGATGCCACTTTTTTCTCTCAAATAGTCGACTGCTGCTTCCATATCGCCATTAGTCTCGACTAAGGCTTTTTTGCAGTCCATCATTCCTGCTCCAGTCAGATTTCTAAGTTCATTAACCATTTGTGCAGATATCATAAATATTTCCTCCTTATATCTTTAATTTTATTTATTCAATGCTTCGATTAGTTCATCTTTTTTCATAGTGCTAGCACCTGCGATATCGGCGGATTTTGCCATCTCGCGAAGTTCTGCTACTGTCTTGCTAGCTAAATCATCATTTTTAGCATCTTCTTTTTTCTCAGTTTTATCTTCAGAGATGTAATCGTCTAACGGTAAGTTTTTACCTTCGCATATAGCGTTATTCAATACACCTAGTACTACTTTTACTGAACGTACAGCGTCATCATTACCAGGTATTACGTAGTCGACATCGTCTGGGTCACAGTTAGTATCGACAAGTCCGAATACTGGAATATTTAACTTTCTAGCTTCTCTTATAGCGTTTATTTCCTTTTTAGGGTCGACGATAATCATTGCGTCTGGAAGCTTTTCCATAGAGCGAATACCCGCTAAAACTTTGTTAAGTTTATCGTACTCTTTTCTGATACCGATTACTTCTTTTTTAGGTAGTAAATCGAATGTACCGTTTTCTTCCATCTTTTCGATTTCTTCTAATCTCTTAATTCTTCTTCTAATAGTGCGGAAGTTAGTAAGAGTTCCACCAAGCCATCTCTCTGTAACGTAGAAAGATTCACTTCTAAGAGCTTCTTCTTTCGCTACTTCACTAGCTTGTTTTTTAGTTCCGACGAATAGAAATTTTCCTCCGTTTTCACTAATCTTTTTTAGTTCCTCGTAAGCTTTTTCCAAACAAGCAACTGTCTTTTCGAGGTCGATTATGTAAATATCGTCTCTCGCGGTAAAGATGTATTCCTTCATTTTAGGATTCCATCTTTTTGTTTGATGTCCAAAGTGAACACCTGCTTCTAATAAATTGTTCATAGAAACAACA
>CAZXXI010000114.1:850-4217 GCA_964644815.1 uncultured Muribaculaceae bacterium | reverse complement strand
TTTGTTAATTGTCCAGTTTTTTCCCAATAGTTGTATTCTGAACATAACTCGCCTAATATAATTGCAGCATCTGTTCCGACAAGTTTTAATTAATAATTTATTTGTTATAATATAGCTATTGCTAGCTAAAAAATCTGTTAAAATCATTTGATACATCCTTTCTAAAAATTAGAACAGACATCAAAAAGAAACCATTGCAATATAACAATGATTTCTAAATTTGATTATATATATTTATAATTTAACAGTCCCCACTTTGAACTTTTTGAGGATAAAAAATCCCCACTTTTGATAAAAATAGTCCCCAGTTTAAGCAGTTTTATTAAATTTTTTTAATCTATTCTAATTTTTTATAAACTTAAATAAATTCTTGTTAAAACTCTTAAACTATATTGAAATATACTGTTTTGCGTTCTATGATAGATGTATCAATTACTTGACAAGAGTGTAAAAATACAAAGGAGCAACCCACTCTTAATCGAAAGGTCCTGGGTTCGAATCCCAGATTGCCCACCAGGTTTACCTATTTAAAGTAAAATTTAAATAGGTATTTTTTATTGCGAAAGCAACAAGGTTCTCAGGTACTCACCCACAATCTATGATTGTGTAGATGGGGAGATTCTTATTTTTTTAAAAAATCATAAATATTTTTTTTGTATTCATTTAATACAATTTTTCTAAATGTTTTATCTAACTTTTCTAAGTTCATGTGAGGACTATTATCTTCTATTTCAAGTAATACTAATTCATCATTTTCAAGTTTTAAAAAATCTATTCTTTGAAATCCTACTTTTAAATTAGAGATATCAGCAAATTGTTCTGCCAACTTTTTATCTTGTTCATTTAATGTAATTAATTGGGGTTCTGGATAATTAGGATATTTTGATGGTGTATATTCATATACATACATTAATTTATTAGCAACAAAATAACATTGTGTTTCTGACTTAAATTTAAGTTTAGGTTGTATTAAATACCCATTCTTAAATTCTTTTTCTAATTCCTCTCTTTTTACAAATTTTTGACCTAAACCACTACCAAATGAATTATTATCTTTTAACACATACTCTTCTGCTTCATCAATTTTTGTTATATCTTCAATTGTGTCTATTGTTGGTATTACTTTTCTACCTTCCTTGAATAATTTGCATAAATATGATTTGCCTTGTCCATCGAGTCCTTCTAAATTAACTGTTTTTATATTTTTTTCTTTTAAGCGTTTTTTTAGTTTATCATTTTTTATTTTATAATAATTAATTTCTTTCTCATCTTCAACCCATGTATTTCTTCTTATTATAATATCGAATTGATCATCTGAATTCTCATCATAATCAACCCATAATATTGTAACTAAATGTCCATCCTCTCTAAAAGTATTAGCAATATATTCATCTTCTATAAACTCTTCATTTTCAGGATTAGATAAAATTAAAATACAATACTTACTTTTTTCATAATTCATTTTCTCTTTACTCCTTTTTTATAAAAATACGTGTATATACAGTGTTATATTTTTACTTTTTCTAAATTTTGCAAATAATTTTTTATTGTATCTAAAATGGTATCGATATTTGCATTTGTCCAGTTGTAATTATTAGACAGATTAGAAATAAACATTGGCTCACTTAATACTAAATTCACAATATTATAAAGTTCTTGTATTTCATGAATATCTATATCATTATCAAAAATTAATATTTTCATGTAATGCAGAATTTTATCTTTATCTAAATTTCCTTCTGTTATCAGCCAGTACAAGTCAAATATATCTCTATATCTTGTTGATAAAGGACCAAATTTTAATATAGGTATTAATTTTTCAATAAAGATTTGTTCTTTTGGATTGACTAAAAATTCTATATTTCCATCAATGATTTGTGTATTTAATAGCAAAGTATCTTGATGAATATCTGTATGCTTATGTACGCCAATATCTAATTTAACATTATAAGTTTTTCTATGACTATCTGTTATACTAACTGTTAATCTTTTTCCATGATAATCTTGATGTGATAATTCTTCAATTTTATTTTTATCAATAGTTAATTTAAAACCATCAATACTATCAAGTTTACTAAGTTCTATAAAGATATTAATAATATCTTCTGTTGCGATTGACATATTAATTAAATCCATATCAATATCTACAGTTGCTCTACGAATATTATTTGTCAAATGGAACATTACAACTCCACCTTTTATTGTGATTTTATCACTGTATTTGGAATGATAGATTCTATTTATTATAATATCTTGACATACTTTAGAAATAGCATAATTTCGATTATAGCCTTCCTTAATATATTGATTAACACATTCTTTTAGGCTGTTCATTACATCACCTCCTTTTCTATGGTTTGCATTATATATGGACTATTAAATATTTGAGCATATTTATAAACTTTTATAAAATTTAACTCATTCTTAATTTTTCGATAATTATTTATTACTTCTTTATATAATTCATAAGGTAATTTTGTTTTATATCTAATAAGCTCTATCAGCAATCTTTCCTTATCATATATAGAGATTTCTGTTTCTTCTATTTTACATTTAGCTAGTCCAATTTTCAAAAAGTCCTTTTTCATAAAAACTTGTTTTACAGAATTATCTTTTATAATATAAGATTTTATATCTGTTGCTAAGTAATAATATTCAGGTATTTTGTCTGTTAAATCATAATAATAAAAGGCACTATTTAAAGTTAATATTACATTTGGATATTTTTTTACTATTACAGACAAATCATTTGGTGATTCTTCATCAGAATAAATACCTCTTGAAATTTTAAATAATTCTTTATTCTCAACTTTCTTTTCAATTTGATATTTACTTAATCCATTTTCTAATAGCTCATTAAAATAATATAACATTTCTTTAATTCCCCCATTTATATTATAAACAAACAAATCGGTTTTTGTCAATAAAAAACCGATTTGTTTGCAAAATTAAACAATTATCCACTTTCTAAAATGATGCACCACTTTTATTTAAAATTTGTACCAGTTTCGCACCACTTTGAAGATTTTTATTAAATTTATTTAAACTTTTCTAAACTCTATTAAACTATAATAAATTTTTATTTTTTTCTGAAACACTATTAAAATATATATTTCTGGCCATTATGCTCGTTATATCAATAAACATAAACAATTAGCATTTTAAGGAGAACTGCGCACTCTTAATCAGTCAACCCCTACCAAATGAGAATATAGCAAATCTCTTTTGACTCTAATAGTTTTAGAGTTGTAATAAAACTATTAGAAAATGGGGATGCACCACTTTCGCACCAGTTTGTCTATAGGCACTATTTAATGAAAAGCAGTAATTTCAATATGGGTGATTAGCTCAGTTGACTAGAGCAGTC
>CAZXXI010000114.1:0-840 GCA_964644815.1 uncultured Muribaculaceae bacterium | reverse complement strand
GAGCAGCTGACTCTTAAACAACTGTTGTACCAAAAGAACTAATGACACAGAAGTATTGATATATAGGGAATAGCAGAATTAATACAAAATCATTAAAAAATGCCATTTCCCCAACCTTCCCCAACTTAAATGGGGAAGAAATAAAAAACTAAATATGTATATGGGTGACTAGCTCAGTTGGTAGAGCAGCTGACTCTTAATCAGAAGGTCCAGGGTTCGATCCCCTGGTTGCCCACCAAGAAAAGCAAAGCTTTTTGTGGCTTTGCTTAATTTTTTTGCATTTTGTTTCCCCAACCTTTTTATGAGGAAATCTAGGAAAGAGGAAATTGAGCAATGACATCATATGATTTAATTTTGCTTATTTTTTACTTTTTACCATCTAATTATTCAAAATTTTCATAACTAGATATTATATTTTTAGATTTTATTCTAATTTTTATAATATGACTATTACTATCTAAAAAGTTATTACAGTTCAATTATTTTTATATAAAATCATTATACTATTACAAAAAGTTGTCCAAATCTTTAAATTCTATTGAAATATACAATTTATTGTTATATGATAGATATATCAGATGTTTCGTAAATTAGTAAAAAATAAATATACTCTTAATTATAATATTCAGTTTTTTCCTTACCGCTTAACACCATAATAATTACTCTAAGTATTTTTACAACAAATTCGAAAAAATTATGCTTATTATTATTTTTTATTATACAAATCTTTTTAACTATTCCACAAATTTCTAATAAGTAGGTGAATTAATATGTATTATACATATATGATAAGATGTTTAGATAATTCCATATATACTGGTATGACAAATAATTTGGAAA